>JAFVMP010000196.1 GCA_017506845.1 Campylobacter sp. | reverse complement strand
TAGTGATGGTTTTGTAGTAACTGATGATACTCCTGTTGCTTATAGTATAGAGTTTTATGATGTATTTGCTGATGATGAGTATAGGGTTACCTTTAATGATTTAGAATCTTTATATAAATACTCACTTTTAAGCAAAGATTCATTATTTTATTGGTCTCAACTAGCATATCAAATTTTTGGCAATGGCGAGAGTTTATCTGATGATTTAATATATGACTTATCAACTAATGGACTAAAATATACTAAAGATAGCAATGCAGTTTGGAATGATTTTAGCAGTAAATATAGCTTAAGCGATGAGGCTAAATTCGATATAACAGGTAACGATATCTTTTATACATATGCAGATGGTTATTTAATAATATTTTATGATTTTGTTGCGCGTCCTATTGTAGATACTAATGTATATGCACTTCAAGAAGGAGAGCCAGTCTCAAAAACTTCATATACAGTTACGCAAAATAATGCCAATACTACTACAAACTTGCATGTAGATAATGAATGGTCATATACAGATAGCTTTACTAACACAGTAACAAATTCAACAACCCATACTAAATCTATGACGCATGGATGGGACGCAGCTTTATCTCTTAAATATAAATATGATGGGATATTTGACCAATTTGGAGTAGATTTCACTGGCGGAGTTATGGGTCAATGTACTACAGGTGATACGGTTGGATTTGAAGATACTAATAGCACAAGCCATCAAGTAACTCAAACTTCAGCAAATGGTATAGATGTAACACTAGAACCATATACAGTGGGCAAAACTACAACTAAAATCACCTCAATAAGTGCAATTGCAGACTATCCAATGCCTATAGAGTTTAATTATAAGGTTGCTTTTGTTTCTTCTTCTGGTTCAAAAACATACATATTTGGCCAATCAAATTTAGAAGCTAGAAACGATCTAAAACAAAGAGCTTTAGTAAGTCCTGATTATAATGGAGATAATGTTGATTGGTTAAACATTTTAACAGCAGAAAAACCAAATAGCAAATATCAAACAGATAAGCTTTTAGATGGTGAAGATATTATAAAATATCTAACTAGTAAATATCCAATAACTTACGCAAAAGCCATTGCTAATTATGATGCAAATCAGACTGACTATGCTGTAGATGTATATCCGTCTCAAGATTTAGCATACACAAAAATAACAGCAATAAAAACAAATTTACCAAAAACAGACACATCTAAAATAACTCTAAGTAAATCAGATCTCTATGATATAACAAACAATATCTCCGTAGAGGGATATAACGCACAAAATGGTAAATATTATGGATTTTCTCAAGGAAATGGAAGTTGGATAATTACAGATTTATCAGGTAAATCCATAGACCCAAGCATAGCTAAAATTTACACAAATAGTACTAATAAGCATATATATTTAGAGATTGGCGCTAATGCATCTGCTAGTAATTTATCTTTAATATATGTAATTAATAAAGATACATATAAAGCAGAATATGCTAGTAATAAATTTATCAATCAAGATAATCTAACCAGCATAGCTTCTACCATAGTAGAGATTAAATAATAAGATAGAGCTTATTTAGCTCTATCTTAAAAAGCCTAAATATTTTATAGTAAATTAAAATTAAATTTGATACAATCGGCAAAGTATGTAGTTTATCAATATTTTGCTACTTTATTATTCAATGGAGTCATAAATGAAAAATATATTTACAATTATCTTAATCTCGCTACTATTTACAGGGTGTGCCATATCTGAAAAAAGCAAGACTCATGAGCTTGTGATTTTGCATACTAATGACCATCACGGTGCTATTTTGCCTATTAATTCTAAAGGCGGGTTGGCTCAACGCTCAACATATATTAATAGCGTTAAATCTACTAGTTCTAATCTTTTAATACTTGATGCTGGCGATATGAATACTGGTAGCGTTGTATCTGATATGTTTGATGCTTTGCCTGATATAGAGGCATATAATGCCATAGGTTATGATGCTGTTACTTTGGGTAATCATGAATTTGATGGTGGGTATCAAAAGCTATTAAAACAGATCAAGCATTCTAAATTTAAATGGCTCTCGGCTAATGTATTAGATCAAAATAAAACTCCAATCGTAGATCCTTTTATAATTAGGGATTTTGATGGTTTTAGGGTCGGAGTTTTTGGGATTACTACTTTACAAACTAAGTCAAGTTCATCGCCAGGTTCTGAATTGATATTTGAAAATGAGATAAGTAGCGCTAAAAAATATATAAAAATTCTAAAAGATACCTATAAAGCTGATATTATCATAGCTTTAACTCATCTAGGTTCAGATAAAGAATCACCAGAGCAGATAACATCTATAATGCTAGCCAAAGCTACTAGCGGCATTGATCTTATCGTAGATGGGCATTCTCATACCAAATTCCAAACTCCATTATATGTTAATCAAACCGCTATAGTCTCAGCAAATGAGTGGGGTAAATATGTAGGCAAGGCAAAGCTAATAATAAAAGATAAAAAACTAGTTGATATATTTAATTTGTTCGTAGTATGGCAATGTGTGGATGTCAAACATCTTGCTTTCATCAAGGTCGTAGTCCACGGTTTTTATTGTTCCTTTATAAATGGCCCTATAACTGCTAACTTGGAATTCAAACACCGTTCTTATGGTTTTTGCAGATAAAAGTTTGTTATAATCCTCAACAAAATTAAAATATACTAGGTCAACAATTGAGTTTGGTAAAATATTGCAGTGAATTGGAAATTTCGCCATTGGCACAAGCTGAAATTTATCGGTTTCAAACATAAATTTAAGTGTTTCGTTTTGGTGACCGCAAGGTTCAAGCTGGCGTAAATCCTTTAAAAGGCGGAAGTTTACATCCTCGGGCTTGATTTTAACATCGTAATACTCAACAGGAATAAAGGCCT
>JAFVMP010000020.1 GCA_017506845.1 Campylobacter sp. | reverse complement strand
GTTTTTAAATTTGCAAAACTCAAGTAAATTATCTATATAATCATCTTTAAATTTAGCATTTTTATCTAAAAATGCACTTAGGGAAAACGATATTTGATGAGCCTTGCAAAGCATGGCAAAATCATGATTTTTAAGATATTTGCCAGTTGTTACTAAGTCGATATTAAAATTACTATCAAGAGCTAAATTTAAATAAAGATCTAAATTAGCATTAGCCAAAGGATCGCCCAAAAGATGCAAGCATATGGCCTTTGTTTTGCCTTTTATTTGAGATAAAATGCTTTTATAAACTTCAAGATCCATCGCTCCAAATTTAACTATATTTGGCGAAGGACAAAAGCTACACTCACACCCACAAACATCGCTAATTTCTATATAGACTTTTTGAAATTTACCCATGCCAATCCTAGATAAAATATTTTGCAGCTTCGCTCTTATCGCATTTTGTAGCTTCTATAATTTTATCGCCTATTTTGGCTTTATATACTACATTTGGTTCGCTTTTGCAATAACTAATTGCTAATTTTGCAGCCAAAGCTCTATCTAAATCACTTGCGTTTTTATCTATAAAACTATGCGCTCCTATAATTCCATCATAATTTATACTATCCATCTTTTCTAATTTTAAAGCTTCAAGCTTTTCATTATCATTTTGATCACGGCCTATTATCATTTTAGCGCCATCAGGAAGTCTTAAATGCCTACCATATCTTAAGCTTTGCAGATCATCTTCACTCATATTATTATCAAATTTGATAAAATCCCTAATCCTATTACTAAATCCCTCCATTGTATATGGACAGCCTCCACCAGGACTTTCAAACTCATCAAATCCAAACTCTTTAGCCAAATTTAGTTGAGCGTTTCTACCACGACCATTTAATCCTAGCAATTTTTCTCTATCTACCCAGCCTTCACGCTCTGGCATTGTCGGCTTTAAAAGCTTAGCGCATAATGGTCTAAGCACTATATCATCTCTATCATCGGCTAAATTTTTGACATGCACCATCGCATCATTTCGCTGGCTCATCGGTCTTTGACCTACTACTTCACCACTAATTACAAAACTAGCACCATAATCTTTTAACATAGAAATTGCAGTCTTAAACATAAATCCATGACAATCAATACATGGATTAAACTGCTTTCCATAACCAAATTTAGGATTAAATAGCACATCTTGAAGGTATTTGCTACGCACATTTACACTCTCAAAACTAGCTCCAGCCATAGCTGCGCGTCTAGCTAATATCTCATTTTTAACTGGATCTGAGCCAAATCCTATATCTATATTTAAAGCATGAACCTCAATACCTTGCATTGTAATTAATTTTATAGCTAGCATACTATCAAGCCCGCCGCTAAATAGTGCTAAACACTTTCTTTTCATCTTTTTCCCTTTAACATTGATATTCTTTTTTTACACTCTATTATCTCTTCAATTGTTAGATTTTTGTTTTTTAAAAGCCTTTCATAATACCCTACTGCAAGTGGCCTAATAGCATTATGAAGTTCATTTACACTCTTATACTCTTCTAAATTTTGGCTTAACTCTAGCTCTCTTATATACTCATTATTTTGACTTTGCGAACCTACAACTGCTCTATATGTAGCCTTATCTTTAAAAATTTCAACCCCATAATACTGCTCTACAATCTGACAATACTCAGGATTTTTAAGCATATTTTTTAAAATTGATAGCTCTGCGATATCCTTTTTTTCTATAACTGGAAGATTTTGAATTTGAGTATTTGTTTGAGTTTTTGCTAAATTTGAATTATCTCTTCTTTTTGTAGTCTTGCTTAGTCTAAATGAGCCTGGATCGATTCTTAAAAGTGTAGATACTAAAGGCACATACGCATCAGCTACAATTGGATTTAAACCAAAACTAAACTCCTGAATAGCTTTTAGTGATTTTGCTATCTCTATTGGGGTTTTGGGATTTAAATTTTTTACAAGTTGAGTTATATAAAACTCACCAAGCTCCACACCGCCACTTAGCATATCTCTTAGCTCCATATCTTTGCCACTTGCTACTAGTTCGGCTGGATCCTTGCCACCACTAATTAATACTACCTTACCATCTATTTGATGCTCCATAAGCAATCTTGCACTCTTAAAGGCTGCATTAATTCCAGCATCATCACTATCAAAACTTAGAGTAACTTTGATATCTCCACGCTGTATTAAAGGTATATGCTTTTGAGTAAGGGCTGTACCTAAAACTGCTACGGCATTATTTATTCCAGCAGCATGTAGCATAATGCAATCCATATAACCCTCACAAATTACAATAGAATGCGACCTATATATTTCACTCTTAGCCTTATCATAGCCATAAAATATCTTTGATTTATCAAAAATTTGACTTTGCGGACTATTAATATATTTGGCTGGATTATCGCTAATTGTCCTACCGCCAAAACCAACCAAACGCCCAAGATGATTATATATTGGAAAGGTTATACGATTGATAAAACTAGCGTAATATCCACTCTCATTTTGTTTTATAGCGCCAACTTCTAAAGCCTCTTTTGGCTCTATATTTTCATTTTGAAGTAAATTTAGAGTATTTTGTGAACCTGCTGCCCAGCCTAGCTCCCACTTTTCTATAATAGCATCAGCGATGGAGCGACTTTTTAAATAGTTTAGAGCTTCAGGATTTTTATACAAAAGCGTCTTATAGTGCAAAT
>JAFVMP010000195.1 GCA_017506845.1 Campylobacter sp. | reverse complement strand
GATGAGTGGATAATCCCAAATTTCTTAGCCCCACAAACTATAACAATGATTTACGCTTCAGCTGGTGCTGGTAAAAGCTTATTTACGCTTTATCTAGCTAAATTTTTACTACAAGAGAATAAATTTAGCCAAATTCACTACTTAGATGCAGACAATAGCCCACGAGTGTTAAAAGACCGCAATCTAAATCAAATCCTAGATAGCTTTAAAGATAGCTTTCACTACTATTTTATAGATAAACCTAAAAATGGAGATATTCTAACTAATCTCTCAAAGTCAAATGACCTAGATGGCGTGCTAATTATTATTGATAGTATAAGAAATTTTATCAATGTTGATTTTACCAAAGATGATAAGATAACTAGCTTTTTAGATAAATTACAAAAGTTAAGAAATTTGGGTGCGACTATAATTTTTTTACACCATCAGCCAAAACAAAGCGATGATGAAAATAATAAAGCTTATAAAGGTTCAACAGCTTTTATGGATAGTGTTGATGAAGGTTATTATCTCTCTTTGATTAAAGAGCATAGCGTTCTTAGTGCGAGTGAGCTATTTTTTACCCTTGAGCCGCAAAAATTTAGATTTGATATGGCAGTTTCAAATTTCATAATCAACACTGATAATTTTGGCTTTAAAAAAGATGATAGTCTGCTATTTGCTAATAACGATATAGCTAGATATACCGCAGAGTATGTGATAAAAATTTTGCAAAAGCACACAGATGGATTACCAAAAAGCAAATTAATCAAAGAGCTAAAAGATTTAGCCTTTAGAGATGATGTCGAAGTGTATCGTAAGAATTCCTTATGGAGATTTATGGATAAATTTAAAAATCGCCTTTGGACTATCACGCGAGAAACCAAACATAATACGATAAGATATAAGTTGATAAACTCCTAGCTTTAGCCTTATTAAATTTACTCAACTTTTTAGTGTAGTATTTGAGTATTTATAAATTATTGCTAATAAAACGTAAAAATCAACTTTTATATTTTTTTATTTTGGCAGGATAGCAACTTACGCCAATTTTTGACCCCATTTTTTAAAATGAAGTCAAAAAGCATAAGTTGCATTTCTGCGAAGCTCCTAAAAATTCCACTAAAGAAAAACTAAATTAACAAATGGTATTAAATAAAAACCTAGCATAACTTTTAAAAACTTTTATATTTATAAATGAATAAAATCAGCTCTAAAATTGATTTAAAATAAAATTTAATACCCCAAGTAGCCTTAAAACATTCAAAGCGATTTAAAAGCAAATTTCGCAAGCTAATCTTTAATTTTTTTATTTTTCTTTAGTGGAAATTTTTAAGAGCGTCGCAGACTTAGAGTTTTATGCTAAAAATGACTTGGGGTCATTTTTTGGCATAAAACCTTATCCTGCCAATCTAAAAAATATAAAAGTCAAAATTTGGACTTTTTGCCTAGAAAAATATAAAGCTCAAATTTTTTGCTTGAAATCTAGTTCTAAACTGATTTGAACAAATTTAAAATTTTGATTGAAATTTATAAAAACCATTAAAGAAAAAATCAAGAAATTTTAAAATTGTTTAACCACTAAATCGCGGTATTATGTAGTAACCGCAACCAACTTCTATAAAATAATCAGATAAAATTCTAGCCATATTAATCGCATATAACAATTGCGGTAAAAAGGGAAAAATATGGCAGAATCTCACGTAATATCGGCTTTAGTAGCTAAACACGCAGATCTTCAAGGCAAGATCAAATCATATCAAGAAGCTATCAAAGAAGCGAGAGATGAAATTTCAACTATCTCAAAAAAGCATAAAGATATTTGATCCGAACTACGACTTAAGAAAAATAGCGCTCAAGAAAACGAGAGAAAGATATTTTAAGCACAAAGAGTTAACAAAGCTTGTTATAGAGTATATAAAAAGCAACGACAATGTCGATATAAATGAATTAACAGAGTATGTAATGAAAGCAAAAGCTCTGCCGCAAGAGCTTCATAAATCGATATACGGCGGAATTTACACCATTTTAGAGAATTTAGTCCGTCAAGACGTAATAGAATGTCGTGTTATAAACGATGCAAAACAATATCGTATAAAAATCCTAAATGCTTAATCTCTCAGCTACTCTATGATTGCCTTGCCAATAACCGCAGAATTCGTTTGAAATTACGCTGTCTAAGCACTTTTTTAAAATATCTCTAAAGATAAAGCCGTCGTTAAATCACCTTGTATCCTCTCGGTAAGCTATCTCATTAGCATAGTTTGACAGATACAATGTGCCTAATTTATGATATTGTCCGTATTGAAGTCTGCGAAATCTTGAATTGTAGCTTTCGCTTTGATTATTATTCTCTCCGTTTATATCGCAATACTCTACGGTGTGATTAACTACTCTGTGATCGTAATGAGCTATAAAATTTGAATATCCGATATTCTCGTCGGTATGCACTTCGCTACCTCTTACGATAAATCTATGAGCTATACGACTAAGCTCTATCGGGTTTTCGCTTCTTAAAATAAAAGTTCTCGTGTGATTTGCTCCGATACCGAATTCATTTCTTTGCCTAAGCGATATAACCACTCTTTTATTAGGCTTATATGCCTTTCTACGATCTATTCTCTTTTCTAGTCTATTTCTAGGACGGATATAGCCGTTAACATATACGCCGTCCATTTCGACTACGCCTTGAAACGGTTGCGAATTATCATAATCCATTAAGCTTTCGCGAATTTTATGAAGCAATACCCATGCGGTTTTGTATTGAACGTCTAAATCGCGAGAGAGTTGTGATGCCGAAATTCCTTTAGCGGTATTAGCGAATATCGCAATGGTGGTAAGTATAGTCTGAAGCGGTAGCTTATGTCCATGAAAAATCGTGCCGTTAGTAACGCTAAAGAAATTTGCGCACTCCTTACATTTAAACTGTTTGCGAGAGGCTATGAAGTAAATTTTGCCCCCACTGCCGCAGCAAGGACACACCGGGTTGCCTTTGGTTTCAAACCAACGAACTTGCCTAAAAGTTGCGATGGCCTGAAAATCGTTCATCTTTGCAATTCTAATAAGAGATAGCTTACGAGCTTCAGTTGATAGTAAAAAGTGTTGTACCGTATTATACATAATTATGCCTATATTGAAGCTTAAAATTCATACATAAAAATATTCATGCTATACATATATACATCTCTTTTATATTTAAAGATATTTAGATATAATACAAGCATTGATATAAAGGGCATAAATATGAAGTTATCGCAAATTTTAAAGAAGACGCATACTCTTATAGAGAGCAAAGAGATACAAAATATTTCGCAACAAGAGATGGCAAATAGACTTGGAGTGTCTTTGCGAACATATACAGAGTGGCTAAGAGATGTTAATCAACCGTTAGCAATGAGAGCTATTTTGGATATGCTTTCACATCTTAACGATGATGATATTGTAAGAATTGTTAGAACTTGGGAAGCAAGAAAGAGCATATCTAATGTTGCCGAATAAAATCCTTACATATATATCGCTCTTTTCATCTGCTGGGGTCGGTTGTTATGGCTTTAAAGAAGCTGGTTTTGAATGTATAGCCACAAATGAAATTATAGAACGTAGATTAAAAATTCAAATGATAAATAATAAATGTAAATTTCAAAGCGGCTATGTATTAGGAGATATAAGAGAAAAAGACATAAAAAAACAAATTAAAGATCAAATAGAAGTTTATAAACAATTAGGGAATGATAAGGTAGATGTTTTAATAGCAACGCCTCCTTGTCAAGGCATGAGTGTCGCGAATCACAAAAAACAACCCAACGAAATAGATAGGAATTCTCTTGTGGTTGAAAGCGTTAATATGATAGTTGACGTTAAACCTAGATTTTTTATTATAGAAAATGTTTCGGGCTTCTATAAGACTGGTTGTATAGCACAAAATGGTAAAGTTACGCAAATAGGCGATATGATAGAGGCAAATTTGGCTGAGAATTACTGCATATATAATGAGATTATAAATTTTAAAAATTATGGAGGAAATTCATCTCGGACTAGAACTTTGGTTATTGGAGTTTGTAAAGAATTAGCTAATTTCATATCTCCTTTAGAACTTTTCCCTGATTTTACAAAGCAAAAAAGTCTAAAACAAGTTATAGGCCATTTGCGAAATTTACAATGGGGCGAATTTGATAAAAATGACTTTTTTCATAGCTTTAGAACATATCCAGCACACATGAGAGAGTGGATAAAGGATATAGCCCAAGGGCAGAACGCCTTTGAAAATAAAGATGAGAGAAAACGCCCACATCAAACTATAAATGGTAAAATAGTTCTAAACAAAGCAAAAAACGGCGATAAATATACTAGACAAAAATGGGAATCGGTAGCACCTTGCGTTCATACAAGGAACGACCAACTCGCTAGTCAAAATACTATTCATCCAGTAGACGATAGAGTTTTTTCTATAAGAGAACTTATGCTTATGATGAGCATTCCTGATAATTTTAAGTGGATTGATGCTTCATTAGAACAACTTAACTCTTTAAATGACGATGAAAAAATAAAAACAAGCAAAAAATACGAAATTAATATTCGTCAAAGTATAGGAGAAGCTGTTCCTACTGCAATCTTCAGACAAATAGCTCAAAAAATATTAAATTTTATGCGGAAACAAAAGTTAAAACAAAATGAAATTACTAATATAATCGCTAAACATAGCTTAATAAATAGTGATAAGTTAAAAAAATATATTATTAGCAATAAAGACAATATAGACACGGCCTCATTGTCTACTATTGCCGAGATGTCCAATGCAAAAAGAGAATCTCATTCTGCATACTTTACAAATAGATTTATCGTTAATGAAATAGCCAAGACTCTACCGACTTTTAATAAAAACTCAATTACAATTATTGAACCTAGTGCTGGATGCGGTAATTTCTTGCCTATTATTTTTAAAAAATATGAAAGCGTGGATCATGTAAATTTAAAACTTATTGATATAGATAGTGACAGCTTAGAGATTTTAAAAATACTATATTATGATATAGTCCCAACAAATTTTAATTTAGAGTTTATAAATACAGATTTTATGGAATATGAAGCAAAGGCGGATTTGATAATTGGCAATCCCCCGTTTTCCAAACTATCTAAAAATAGCAAATATAGAGTTCAATTAAGTGATGAAATCAGTAGCTTAGCTGGTGCTTTTTTAGAAAAATCACTTAAAATTTCAGACTATGTGTCCATGATAATGCCGAAAAATTTATTAAATACAAAAGATTATAGAGGTACTAGAGAACTTCTTGCAAAAACAGGAGTTAGTAATATTTTAGACTTTGGAGAGTTTGGCTTTAATGGAGTATTGATAGAAACTATAAATATAACAACCGGCAAACAAAATGAGATTAATGTCAAATCTCTACCTCTAAGGATTAATTTAAAGCAGAAGAAAAACTATATTTTTGACAAAGACTTGCCATACTGGGTCATTTATAGGAACTTTTTCTTCGATACTATTCTGAGTAAAATGGATTTTGGAATTTTCGATGTTTTTCGCGATAGGCAGCTTACGAATTCAAATACATCTACCAATAAGACAAAGCAGGCCATAAGGGTTTTAAAATCACGTAATATTGCAGATGATGGAAAAATAATACAAATTGACGGTTATGATAGCTATGTTGAGAAAAGCAAACTTGATAAATTTGCAGCATCTAAGTTCTTAAATCGAGATGATGTTTATTTAACCCCAAATATGACATACAATCCACGTCTTGTAAAAAAAGAAAGTGGTTATGTGGTAAATGGCTCGGTGGCTATCCTTAT
Source organism: Campylobacter sp. (assembly GCA_017506845.1). GTDB lineage: Bacteria > Campylobacterota > Campylobacteria > Campylobacterales > Campylobacteraceae > Campylobacter. The sequence goes on along the minus strand of JAFVMP010000195.1, from coordinate 1,614 downwards.
CCCAAAAATTTCTAAAAATTTAAGCAGTAAACAGCTAAAATATATTTCCAGTAGTGATTTTAGAGAATTTTATAAAATAGCACGCAATTATCAAACAAGAACATTAAATGTTGATAGCGTTAGCTGTTTTTGGTTTGGAGCCTTAAAGGAGGAATATTGTGACGAGAGAGGAAGTTCTTGAATTTTTAAATTCTAGAAATTATGATGTTAGAATTAGTGGCAATGCTAGATGGATAGATCAAAAATGCACGGCTGACGTAATACTTATAATAGCTGATTGCATCTTACAACACACTGGTTATAACACAGAAACCGAATTCACTGTATCTGATATTTGGCAAGATCAATACACTAAAGATAATGTTGAAGCAATATTTTTAAAGCCAAATCTTGATTCTAATATGGCGAATAATGAATATGATAAATATTTTTCCCAACCTATCAATCTTTTGAAATATAGTGGGGCTTTATTGGATATTGGAACAAATTCGAGGCACAACTATAAAATTAATAATCTTGAACTTTTAGAGTTTATTGCACTTCGGGAGACAAATTCGCTATTTTTCTTAACCAACTATATCAGAAAAGTTTTGCAAGATAGTGGAATTTATGACAGTTTTCAAAATTTCTTCGACAATCAAACACATAATGATTTTATACAACTCAAACAAACCTTTATTGACTTTACGATCCGTCATACAAGAATCAACAAACCGCTTGAATGCGGACGAATATTTACCAAAATTTTAAATCCTTTAGCTTTCTCCCTGCAAAAACTTGGAACAAGAAAAGGATTTTTGTCATCAACACCTATTACATTAGACGAGTTAAGATATAATAGAATAAATTGGAGAGATGAGCTTAGTGGTAAAAGCAAAAATATAACAAGACAAGAATATAATGAGCAACAACAGCAAGTCGACGCTACATCAAGATATAACGTAGAAAGAGCCAAAAGAACTGTAAGACGCTTTAATGCGCAATATCACAATTCAGTATCTGAGGTCTTGCAAGATACAGAGTTGGTTAATGCTACGCAGATTCATCATATTTTTCCAGAGTCTGAGTTTCCGTCAATTAGCGACTATATAGAGAATTTGATTGCGCTAACTCCAAATCAACACATCAGTATGGCACATCCGAACAATCAAACAAGATATATTGATAGGGATTTCCAATACATTTGTTTATTAGCAAAAACCAAAACTATAATGAATGACCTTTTAGGCGAATCAAGAACTGAGACATATAATTTTGATAATTATAAAACTGTTCTAAATACTGGATTAGGAACAGATGATTTTGATGCAATAGAATATTTAAATTTTGCGTCCTTGTTGGAAAAAATAGATTTATTTTATTCAGATTTTAATACAGATTCTTATGGATACTTATTGGAGCGCAACAGACCATTGTTATAACTTTAAAATATTAAATTATCAAAAATATAGGTGTATTTGCTACATAATACCGCTAAATCGAGTAAAAAATTTTTTAAATTTGCTACACGTATACACATATAGGGAAAAGTGGTTAAAAAAATTGCTTTCTAATATCGGTGGCAACATAGCTGGGGAACTTTTCCCTATGGTAGGGAAAAGTGGGGGAAAAGTC
>JAFVMP010000194.1 GCA_017506845.1 Campylobacter sp. | reverse complement strand
TTTAGCACCTCTTTTATATCATTTTGGCTAAGTTTATCTACATGAGTAAGCCCAATTATAAGCCCGCCACTTTTACCATTTTTTAGTGTATTTACGATAAAAGTCATATCCTTTTTAGTCGCACTTTGACTAGCGTTCATTAGATGTAGAGTAAAATCACTTTGACTCATATAGTTTGCTGTTAAGATCTCGCGAAGCACTACTGCATCATCAAGTCCTGGAGTATCTACAATATCAATTCCATCTTTTAATATATCAAGCTTAATGCCTAAAATAACCTCTTTTACCATTTTGCTAATCTCATTAGCAGCTGTAGTATAAGATTTTAGCTCATCTATTGGAACGATTTTATCTTCTAATTTTTTTGGCTCTAGACCCATTGATTCTAGCTCATTTGGCGACCAAAAGCAGACCTTAGCATACTCATCTTGACTATATGTTAAAATGCTTAAATTTGCAGTCTCTGGGATATTTGATGCACCTAGGATTTTTTTATTCATTAGTGCATTTAGAGTACTGCTTTTACCAGCATTTATAACACCAGTAACTGCTATTTTAAATTTAGAATTATTAGCACTTTCATATGCATTGCTTAATCTTTTACTAACTTCGTTGAGTTTAAATTCACTTAAGATTTGATGAATTTCATTTAATGTATGTAAATTTTTATGAAATGGCTGAGTTTCAGCACTATTTTGAATAGTAGGGTTTAATTCAAGATTATTTATAAAATCACTTATAAGATTATATCCATTAAAATCTATAATCTCATTTTTGGCTAATTCATTTAACCCATTTAATACTTTTTGATTATCTATTTTTATAGATTTTATAGCATTGATTATACCTATTTGACTTAATTGGACGCTATACTCGTTTAGATTTAAATTTGCTTTTGAAAATATATTTTTTAAGCTTTGAAGTTTGATTAATCTATCATAATTTCGTGGAGTAATAGATAGTATTATTGCTGCTTCATCGCTACTAAATTCGCTTATATGATTTTCATCAACATATAAAGCTTTAATTCCCCAAATTTGTTCTAATATTTCAACCATTTTTTACCTTTTTAACTCTTGATATTAATAAAATTGCTCCTAAAATCAAAACCAAACCAAATATAATAGCAGAAATTTGTGCCATATTAATTAACTTTAAGTTTGGGATTAGATACCAGCCATTTTGATATAAATCTATCAAATAGGCTTGAAGTGGGTCAAATTTACTTCCAAGTGGTGGCATAGGCATATCAAGGCCGCACTCTCCAGTTGCTTTAAATAGTGATGGCATAATCTCATCCCATGAAATTTTTAGCTCAAAAATAGGCCTATCAAGGCAGCCTTTTACTCCAAATGGATTAGCATTGGCAATTGCTTGATGGATTGTATTTAGTTTTAAACTCTCTAAAAGACCACAAATCGCCCCATAACTAAAAACTAAAACCCCAAATATATAAAGTAAAATCTGCTTATAAAATATCGCTATAAAAATAGCTCCAAACCCAGCTATAATCATATAATACCGTATATAGATACACTGCACACATGGACGCATATATAGATAATTTTGAAATATAAAATGTGCCACGCCGACGCAAAAAAGCATAAAAACACCTATATAAATCCATAATTTTTTACTACTCATTTAATACCATTGTGTTAAATTTTGGCTTTATTATAACCAAAACTTGCTATAATTTTGTAAATTTAAAAGGCTAGAGTGATTTGAATACCTTAAAATATCTGCAGTTTTACTTTGTTTTTGATAGAGTTGTGAGTGGCTATGATGATATTTTTGAGGCGATTGATAGTGAAATTTTAACTAAATTTGATAATTTTTGTAGCGAATTTAGTTTCTATCATGATGAGGCGAAAATATTTCTAATGCGCCTTGCAAAGGGTGATAGAAAGAGATTTGTAGCAAGTAAATATCTACCTAGAGCGCTTAGCTTGGCTATAATTAGTGAGCTAAATACTAAAGGATTTATCAAATTTGAGTACTCAAAAGAGATAAAACCGGTTAAAAATCGTCACCAAAAGCTCAAAAAAGAGTTGCGAAGATATCAAATTCAAGATAAAATTCACTTTACAAAGCGTTTTTATAGATTTTGGTTTAGATTTATTGAGCCAAATTTAGAGCTTTTAAAAGCTGGTGATAAAGAGTCTGTAATGGATAAGATAAAAGTAGAATTTGACCACTACTGCTCGCTTGAGTTTGAACTAGCAAGCATTGAGCTACTCTCAAAAAGTTTAAATATTCCAAAAGAGCAAATCTCAAGCTATTGGGATAAGGAAAATGAGATTGATATCTACACTAGTTATGATGGTTTTACTTTAGTGGCCGAAGCTAAATATAAGGAGCGAAAAATCTGCAAAAATATACTAAATTTATTAATGCAAAAGTGTGAAAAATCTAAAATAAATTGGGATAAGATAGCGTTATTTTCAAAATCTGGCTTTAGCAATGAGCTTTTAGGGCTTAGAGATAATAGAGTGATTTTGTTTGGACTTGATGATTTTAAGGATTTATATGAATGAGAATATAAAAAGTATAGAAGAGGGGCTAAAAAGCCTAATAGAACAGACATATTTAATAGAAAAAGAGTATAAAGTATTAGGTGAGTCCTATGCAAATTTGCAAAAGTTTACCCAAGGGATTGTCGAGAGTTTAGGTGCATCACTATGGGCGATTAGTACTAGTGGCGAAGTAATGCTAAGTAATGATAAAGCCAAGCAAATTATGGATATCTTGCCTAGTATTAATATGGAAAAAAGTACTCAAGAGGTTGAATTTGATGGTAGGGTTTATGCTATTAAAATTACTCATAATATGCAAAATAAAATAATTTTAGCTACTGATATAACTGATGAAAAACGAAGCGCTAGACTAGTATCAATGGGTGCAGTAGCAGCACATCTTTCTCATGAGATTCGCAATCCAATAGGTTCAATTTCATTATTAACTAGTACACTTTTAAAACGAATAGATGATAGAAATCGACCATTAATAGAAGAGATAAAAAAGGCTATTTATAGAGTTGAGGGGATTATAAAGGCAACTTTACTTTTTACCAAAGGTGTTCAAATAAGTACAAATGAATTTGAGTTAAAAGATTTAGAGATTATGTGTGGCGAGGCGGTTGCACAATATGCATTTACTAAAGATATCGAGTTTAAATTTAGCGGTTTTGATGGGGTGATTTGCGGTGATATAAATTTACTTGATTTGGTATTTTGTAACTTTATATTTAATGCAATTGATGCGATTGAAGAGAGTGATGATGATGGCGGTGTAGTAAGCATAGAACATAAATTTAAAGATGGTATGCATAATTTTTATATCAGTGATAGTGGTGTGCAGCTACCTAGTGGAACAATATTTGAGCCGTTTAAGACTACAAAGCTTAAAGGTAATGGTTTGGGTCTTGCGCTTAGCTTAGAGATTATAAACGCTCATAAAGGCTCAGTTGCAGTTCAAAATGAACCAAAACTATTTACAATTAGCCTACCTTAAAAGTGCTTTTTAAGTAAATTTGGGGTAAATTTAACAAATTTTTACATACTAAGGATATAGTGATGATACAAACCTGCCTTTTTCCTGCTGCTGGATATGGGACTAGATTTTTACCAGCGACTAAGAGCTTACCAAAGGAGATGTTGCCAATATTGACAAAACCGCTTATCCACTATGGTGTAGATGAAGCTAGAGAAGCTGGTATGAATAATATGGCCTTTGTTACTGGGCGTGGTAAAAGAGCGCTAGAAGATTACTTTGATATTAGCTATGAGCTAGAACATCAAATTGCTGGAACTAGCAAAGAGTATCTATTAACTGATATTAGAGAGTTAATGGAGCATTGTACATTTAGTTTTACTCGTCAAACTCACATGAGAGGTTTAGGTGATGCAATTTATAGTGGCAAGGGTCTTGTAGGAGATGAGGCATTTGGCGTAATTTTAGCTGATGACTTGTGCGTTAATGAAGATGGTGAAAATGTCTTAGCTCAAATGGTAAAAATTTATGAGAAATATCGTTGCAGCATAGTAGCTGTAATGGAAGTGCCAAAAGAAACTATCAGTAGCTATGGCGTTATAGATGGTAAATTTATAGAAGATGATCTAATAATGGTAAATGATATGATAGAAAAGCCAGATCCAAAAGATGCACCAACAAATTTAGCAATAATTGGCAGATACATTTTAACTCCAGATATATTTGAGATCATAGAACATACTAATCCAGGTAAAAATGGTGAGGTGCAAATCACCGATGCGTTACTTAAACAGGCGCAAAATGGAATGGTTTTAGCCTATAAATTTAAAGGACGAAGGTTTGATTGTGGTAGTGTAGCTGGATATGTAGAAGCGACTAATTTCTTCTATGAGCATGAATATGGTAGTAAATAATCTCAAATTTAGCCCAAAAAATATCACAACAATCAATAGCTATGCTAGGCGAATGAATGATGAGCTAAGCGGTGATGATATTGGTTATTATCATCTACCTAGCCTTGGAGTAGATATGGTTGGTAGGATTAATGAGATTTTTAGATGTGAATTTGATAGTGTAGTGCTTGTAGGAGTAGGTGGAAGCTCTCTTGGAGTTAAAGCGTTATATGATATGCTAAATTTGCAAAAAGAGCTAATATTTTTAGATAATCTTGATCCATACAGTATAGAAAAAAAGTGTGCTAAAATCGATCCTAGTAAAACGCTATTTATAATTTCAAGTAAGTCAGGTACTACAATTGAAACTATATCTATATATAAGTATATTTTAGCAAAATTTGCTATAAAAAGTTATGAGAATTTTATCTTTATTACTGATCCAGATAGTCCGCTTGAGAGCTATGCTAAAAAAGTTGGAGCTAAGATTTTTAATATTCCAAAGAATGTCGGTGGAAGATTTAGCGTTCTTTCAGCCATCGGGCTTGTACCACTTGGACTATGTGGAGCTGATATAAGCGAGCTTTTAGCTGGAGCTAATAGTGCAAAAGAACAATATTTAAGTAGAAATGATGATGGGGTATTGCAAAAGGCCTATCACTACGCCACACATAGTAGTGCTAAGATAAATGTGCTATTTAGTTATAGTGATAGATTAACAAGCTTTAATGAGTGGTATGTGCAGCTATGGGCAGAGAGCTTGGGTAAAAAGCGTGGCTATAAAAGACTAGGGCTAACACCAGTTGGATTAGTTGGCAGTAAAGATCAACACTCATTTTTACAGCTTATAATGGAGGGGGTAAAGGATAAGACAGTAACATTTATCACTATTAAAGATCACGGCAATAGCATCACAGTGCCAGATTTAAATTTGGATTTTTTAAATGGATGTGATTTTGTAAATAGCAAAAGTATAGCTGAGGTTTTTAATGCTCAAGCGCATTCTACTATGCAGGCTTTGGCTAGTGAGATGATTAGTATTGATGAGTTAGTTATTGATAGGCTTGATGAGTGGCATTGTGGTTGGTTAATATACTATTACGAGCTACTTACTAGCGCAACTGGATTAATGCTAGGTATCAATACTTACGACCAGCCAGGCGTAGAAGCTGGTAAGAGAATACTTAAAAAGCTATTAGAGAGTAAAGAGAGTTGAATTTAACTTAAATAGTAAAATATCCTAAATAATAAAAATTATTATTTACTTTATACTTTTTTAAGTTAATTCTGTGTATAATTACACAACTTAAATATAAAGGATAAAAAATGAAAAATGTAGTAACACAACTTAACCAACTTCAAGCTGATGCACATAGCTTGTTTGTAGCTTTCCATGATTATCACTGGAATGTAAAAGGCTTGCAATTCTTTTCAATTCATGAATATACTGAAAAAGAGTATAATGAACTTGCTGAGCTTTTTGATGAGATGGCTGAGCGCGCTATTCAACTAGGCGGCAAAGCAATTACAAAAACTGATGAGCTTTTAAAAGTTGCTAAAGCTCCAGTAGTTAGCAAAGATAGCTATACTCCAGTAGAAGTAATTGAAGCTTTAAAAGATGCTTTTGTATATCTATTGGCTGAGTTTAAAAAACTTGAAGAGATTGCTGAAAGTGCAGGTGATAATACAACTGTAGCTATAGCACAAGAAAATTATGCAAGTCTAGAGAAAAAAATCTGGATGATTAAGGCTACTTTAGCATAATTTAATAAGAGTGGCTCATAAGCCACTCAAAGTATTATTTTTTAACTGCTTCGATATCGATATTTATCTTAATTTTATCGCCAAGTGCGACTGTGCTAGACTCTGGAGCAAAGTTAAAATCACTTCTTTTAATTTCGCCTTCTAGGCTAAATCCTATGATTTCAACACCTTTTCTATTTTTACCTGTACCGCTAAATTCATAATCAAGCTCAACTGGTCTTGTAACATCTCTAATTGTTAGATCGCCTTTAATTTTACCTTCTCCATCGCCTTCATTTTCAAAGCTTTTCATTGTGAATTTGATTTGCGGAAATTTTGCACTATCAAAGAAATCTGCCTTTTTAAGGTGAGCATCACGACCATCGTTGTTTGTATTGATTGAATTAACATCAATTGTAGCTGTAAGGCTAGATGGAATTTTGTTTGTGATATCTACTTCACCAGTAAATTTGCCAAATGAACCAGTTACATTGCTAACTTGTAGGTGTTTGATTTTAAAAGTTGTGCTAGAATGTGCTGTATCAAC
>JAFVMP010000193.1 GCA_017506845.1 Campylobacter sp. | reverse complement strand
CTTAGAGAGAGATTTAATCTAAATGGGACTCCAGTAGTTCTAATACCAAAAAACAAGGGCAAAAGTGAGACAGACATATAAAAATATAATATTAATAGGATTTATGGGTGTTGGCAAAGGTAGCGTAGCTAGAGTTTTAGCACGCAAAATGGGAGTTTTTGCTATTGATGGAGATGATTTAATAGAGAGCTTTGCTAATAAAAAAATTAAAAAAATTTTTGAAGATGATGGCGAGGCTGAATTTAGAAAGATAGAAAAAAATTTAGCTAAATTTCTAGAAAAATCGGTAAATGGAGCAGTAATTTCTACTGGTGGCGGATTTTATAAGGTTAAAAATTTAAATAAAATCGGCACCGTAATATATCTAAAATCAAATTTTGATAAGATAATAGAACGCATAAAAGCTGCTCCAAATGCAGATAAAAAACTAGCCAAAAGACCACTTCTAAGCGACATAAATAGAGCCAAAGCCTTACATAAAGAGCGTGATGAAGCATATGCTAAAAAAGCTGATCTTATCATAAATGTAGAGGATAAAACTCCACAGCAAGTAGCTGCTAAAATCGTTAAACTACTAAATCGCAAACATCTAAAAGGATAAAATTTGAGAACTCTAACAGGACTTCAACCCTCAGGCAAACTTCATCTAGGCAACTACTTTGCTAGCATTAAACCTATGATTGAAAAACAAAATAATAGCGATGATGAGATGTTTATATTTGTAGCTAATTACCACGCAATGACATCTCTAAGCGATGCAAAAAGCCTAAAAGCCAACACGATCGAAGCTGCGGCTGCCTTTTTATCTTTAGGGATAGATCCGCAGCGTTCTACATTTTGGGTGCAAAGTGATATCAAAGATGTATTAGAGCTTTACTGGATACTATCTCAGCTTACTCCAATGGGATTAGTAGAGAGAGCACACGCATATAAAGATAAGGTTGCCAAAGGATTAGAGGCACATCACGGGCTGTTTAGCTATCCAGTGTTAATGGCTGCTGATATATTGTTATTTAATGCTCAAAAAGTTCCAGTAGGCAAAGATCAAATTCAGCATGTAGAGATAGCTAGAGATTTAGCACTTAAATTTAATAACGCTTATGGAGAGATATTTACCCTACCTGAAGCGCAAGTTGCTCAAAATGTAGCTACCGTACCAGGCACAGATGGAGCTAAAATGAGTAAAAGCTATAAAAATACAATTGATATATTTAGCGATGCTAAAACACTAAAAAAACAGTGCAGCTCAATTGTAACTAACAGCACGCCTTTAGAGGAGCCAAAAGATTGGCAAAATTGCAATATTTACGCAATTGCTAAGCTATTTTTAAATGAGCAAGAACAAGCAAATTTACAAGATAGATATAGCAAAGGCGGTGAAGGTTATGGCCATTTTAAAATGTATTTAAATGAGCTGACATGGAACTATTTTGCCCCTGCTAGAGAGAAATTCCAGTACTATATGAATAATCAAAATGAGATTATAGATATACTACATAACGGTGCTAAAAAGGCCAAAAAAACCTCTGATGAGATTATGGCAAAAGTAAGAGATGCTGTAGGAATTTACTAAGGAAAAAAGATGATAAACTTAAAATTAATAGAGACAAATTACGATGAATTTAATGCTAAATTAAAGGCTAAAAAGGTTGATGATGGAGTATTAGCAACTCTTTTAGAAGCTTATAACTCACTTAAAGCTAAAAAGCTTGAGCTTGAAAATATTCAAGCTATCCAAAACGCTAAAAGTAAAGAATTAGGCATAAAAGCTAGAAATAAAGAAGATGTAAGCGAGCTAAAAGCCCAGCTAGAGATCAATAAAAAAGAGCTTCAAACTCTATCAAATATAGTCAATGAGCTAGAGTTAAATTTAGAAAAGATTGCCAAAAGCGTACCAAATATCATAGACGATGATGTTCCATTAGGCAAAGATGAAGATGATAATGTATGTATTTTAAGCGTTTTAAATCCTCGTGAATTTGATTTTGCTCCCAAAGAGCATCATGAGCTTGGAGAAGCACTCGGATGGCTAGATTTTAGCACTGGAGCTAAGATCTCTGGGAGTAGATTTACAGTACTTAGAGGTGATGGAGCTAGATTATCAAGAGCGCTTGTAAATTTTATGATTGATTTTAATATTAGTCGTGGATTTGAACTGGTTAATGTGCCATTTTTAGTCAATTCTAATACGCTATATGGCACTGGACAGTTACCTAAATTTGCTGATGATTTATATAAAGTAGATGGTGAAGATCTCTACTTAATCCCTACAAGTGAAGTGCCAGTAACTAATATATATAACGATGAGATAATTCCAGCTAGTAAATTACCTATTAAAATGACATGCTACTCATCTTGTTTTAGACAAGAAGCAGGTAGTGCTGGGCGAGATACTAGAGGGATGATTAGACAACATCAATTTGAAAAGGTTGAGCTAGTAGCTATTACCAAAGCTGATCAAAGCGATGCAATGCTAGATGAGATGGTAAGCTGTGCTAGTGATATGCTAACTGCTCTTGGCTTACCACATCGTCATATGATGTTATGTAGTGGGGATTTAGGATTTAGTGCTGCTAAGACAATAGATCTAGAGGTATGGCTACCAGGTCAAGGAAAATATAGAGAGATTAGCTCTATTTCAAATACTCGTGATTTTCAAGCTAGACGAGCAAAAATCAGATATAAAGATGATAAGAAAAATAGCCTAGCTCATACTCTAAATGGCTCTAGTTTAGCAGTAGGTAGAACGCTAATTGCTATAATGGAAAACTACCAAAATAGCGATGGCAGCATAACAATTCCAGAAGTGTTAAAAAAATATTTCTAATAGGATTTTAAAGTGGCAGATGAGTTAAAAGAACAACAAGAAGTAGTAATCCAAGAAAAAGACCCAAATGAAGATATAATTCCAATAGAGTCTTCTGATGAGAGAGCCAAGGCACAAAAGCAAGAGACAAAGGAGGAGACACCTCAAGAGTCTGAGGGGGTTAAATCTAAATTTAAACTAACCAAAAAGCTTTTAATGTTAATTGGTGCTAGCATTTTAATTTTTATTCTACTCATTACTGCTTTAATTGTGGCATTTTCTGGCTCAGATGAACCAGAATCACAAGTTATAGAGTTAGAAGAGCCAAAACTTATCACACCGCCAACCATAACTCAAAAATTCCAAAGCTCAAAAATAGATAGTATGTTAATTAAAGCTAACAAACTCTACGAGAGCGGGAACAAAGCCGAAGCTCTAAAAATATATGAAAATATTGCTGTTTATAACGAATCTCTATCAAACTACAACTTAGGCGTATCAAAGATGAATCAAGGGCTATTTAAAGATGCGATTAATTCATTTAAAGATGCTATTGCTAATAATGAAAATATAGCCGTAAGTGCTATAAATTTAGCCGTTTGCGCACTAGAAATTAATGATGAAAAGCTTTTTGAATACTATATTGATTTAGCTAATGCCTTTATAAATAGAGATAGTGATGTAAATTTATATGAGTTTTATAATGCCCTTGTAAACTACTATAAAGGCTACTATATAGAAGCTTTACATACTTTAGATTTATCAAATTCAAAATACTATACTAGTCAAAAAGAGTATCTTAGATCAAAAATCCTAAGCTACCTTCACGAAGATAAAGAGGCTATTAAAGCTATTAAAGCAGTTGAAGATTATGATATTAATCTACCTCTTGGACTTCTTCATGCACGACTTGGAGAGTATAAAGAGGCTAAAAAGTATCTAAATAGAGCGCTAGTTGATGAAAAAAATGCTCCATCAACATATCTAGCCATATCGCTAATTGATCTAAAAACAGGAGAATTTGGCTCAGCAGCTAAAACTTTAAAAATGTTAAATGATTTTAACTCCACTTTTGTACATGATACATATCCTATTAAGACAGTTTTAAATCCAGAGCTTTTTGATATAAATTTAGCCCAAAATAATTATGATTTAACTAAATTTTTTGACCAAAATAGCCTTTATCAAATTTTATTTTATTTCACTCCATACAAGGCCTTTGATCCTAAGCAAACGATCGAATATATAAGAAAAGGTGGCTTGAGTCTATTTGTTGATGAAAGCGGTATAGCTGATGAGTATCTAGAGACTAGTGGTATAGTATCTAAAGCCAATGTAATGCTATCTCAAGCAATTTTTAAAGCGCTAAATAATAAACTAAGAGAAGCTAATAGTGACTTTTTAGAGATTACAAAACTATATCCAAATCACTCAATTGTTCAGTTTAATCTAGCTCTTACATTTGCTCAGTTAGGTGATTTTGCCCAAGCATATAAGCACTTTGTAACTAGCTATCACCTTGATACATCTAATTATATAGCTGGCGCATACGCTATAATGGCTGCTAAAATGATAGGCAGAGATGCTAAGCGCCTTACAAAAGAGGTAATGGATACAATGGATGCAGATACAAATCTAGACCAAGATAATATCTATAAAGCAATGATTCAGCTAACCCAAGGAAATCAAGGCGCACTAAATGATTGGCTAGATAAAAACTATAATGAAAGCGTGTTAAATATCGTATTTAACATTATATGTGCCTATATTACAGATAGAAATGATATCGTAATCTTAGCTACTGATAAGCTAAACCAAAAGCTACCAAACGATGTACTAACTAATATAATCTACTCAGTTACTCGTTTTGATGTAAAAAATATCAAAAACTACGCTAAAGATATCCAGGTTAAATTCCTAACAACCAAACTAGATAAAGGTACTCTCTATGGCGGTGCAACCATTATCAAAACTGAATATATTAAACTTTTACAAATCGCAGGATTGCTAAATATAGAGCGTGAAAGTATTATTAAAGACTTAAAAATCTCATCTGATAATACTAAGGATATTTTACACACATTAGCATATTTAAGCCTATTTACAGGACACTATGAAGAGGCCTATACTATCTATAATGAGCTAGTAAATACTGAAAAAGAAGATGATGCAAACACGCTATTTTTAGCCAGTGTTGCAAGTATTGGAGCAAATCATCCTGATAGTGCCATCGGTTATCTTGAACTTGCTAAACTTACTAACCCAACCTATAGCGAGGCTAGGCTAGCACTTGGATTTTTATATCAAGAAGTTGGAAATATTGATGCAGCTATCACGCAGTATAGTGGATTAGGTGATAGCAAATATCAAAGCCAATTTTTCACCTTTAGGCTAGAGTAGTTATCTAATCTGGCCTTGACCTCTAATAATATATTTATAAGTCGTTAGTTCATCTACGCCCACAGGACCACGAGCGTGCATTTTACAAGTGCTAATACCAACCTCTGCGCCAAAGCCAAACTCTCCCCCATCGCTAAATCTAGTTGAGGCATTTGCATAGACGCACGCACTATCAACACGGCTTAAAAATTCCTCACAAGCAGCATAATCATCGCTTATAATCGCTTCACTATGTCCGCTACTATATTCATCAATATGATCTAGCGCCTCATCTAAACTACCTACAATTTTTAAATTCAGCTCAAAATCTAAATACTCATTATAATAGCTTTTATCTGTAGCTTCAAAGCAATTTATTATATTAACACTCTTTTGACAGCCGTGAATTTTTACACTAAATTTATCAAGTCTAGCTTTTAATAGTGGCAAGAAATCAGCAGCAATACTCTCATCAACTAGCACACACTCAGCAGCATTGCAAACACCTGGACGAGAGCATTTAGCATTTACGCAGATATCTAATGCTTTTTGAATATTTGCAGCCTTATGAACATAGATATGACAGACTCCCTTATCATGCTTTAATACAGGTATCGAGGAGTTAGCACTTACAAATTTTACCAGCCCCTCCCCTCCTCTAGGAACTACTAAATCTATATATCTATCCATTCTAATAAACTCTAGCACCTCATCTCTGCTAATATCAAAATACTCTATGCAGCCACCATACTCACCTAGACTATTTTTGATTATACTTGCAATGGCTAAATTTGAGTTTATAGCCTCTTTACCGCCCTTTAATGCACAACCATTAGCACTTTTAATAGCAAGAGCAGCTACTTCAGCTGTAACATTTGGTCTAGATTCGTATATCATAGCAATTACCCCAAGAGGCACGCTGATTTTTTCTATCTTTAATCCACTTTTAGCGCTCCAACCATCGTGAATTTTACCAATTGGATCTTTTAACATTGCTATATCTCTAATACCATCTGCAAGAGCCTTTATACGCACTTCATCTAGCTTTAATCTATCTTGCAAAGCTGGACTTAAATCCTTAGCATTTTGTAAATCTACTAAATTAGCCTCTATGATTTTAGCTATATTATTTTCTATTGCATCAGCTATTTTTTGTATTAAATTTGCTCTTTGGTTTTGATTTAAAATTTGTAATTTTTTAGTAGCTTTTTTTAACTCTTTTAGTCTATTTTCCATATTTTTACTCGCTTAATTTTTAGCTATTATATTAGCAAGTTTTTATTAAATTTACCCTTTTATACGCTCTAAAAATTTTTGTAAATTACCGCTTTGACCTATGCGATATAAGGCAAAATCATACTTAATTGGATCATTTGGATCAAATAAAAATAGATTATCAGTAATCTGCTTAGCTGCTTTATAGTCATAGCTTTTGCGGCTACATAGACCAATTGCTTGAGCTACCTTGTGAGTGTGTGTATCAAGCGGTAAGATTAAATTTGATTTATTAATATTTTTAAATAATCCAAGATCAATATCACTATCTCTTACCATCCATCTAAGCCACATATTATAGCGTTTATATGGGCTTTTAGGTTCAGTTTTAAACTCTTTACCAAAGAAAAACTCATACCCACTTGAGCGGTACTCATTAAGCCTATAAATTTCATTAATAAGCATATTTATACCATAAATAATAGCGCTATCTTGAGAGCCTTTTTGTATTATATTTTCTAAATCCAGCTCTTTTTTAGCTCTTGCCATCGTTACAAAAATTTGTGCCACATCTAAGCTATTTTGAAATCTATAGATATATTTTTTCTCCAAAGCAATATCTAAAATATCCTTATCGCTTAAGCTTAAAATATTAAAATCCAATCCACTTAAAAACTTGACAATTGCCCTAGCATTACCATAAGCAAAAAGCGCACAAATAAGCGTTATTACTGGATCGGTTTTAAATTTAGTAGCGATTTGAAGTGGATCAGCAGCACTATAAAGGCCATTTGTAGTATTTGCCCTAGAGAGTTCATCATCTAGGGCGAGTTTTAGTCTATTCATTACTGTTTTACAGATAGGAGCGTATTTAACATCTGATCGACTGTAGTTATGATCTTTGCTGCTGCACCATAGCTACTTTGAAAACGAATTAAATTTGATAACTCTTCATCAATATTTACCCCGCTAATGCTTTGAAACTCAGCAAATACACTAGCGTGAAGAGATGTATTGGTACTATTTAGCGCAATTACTGATTCAGTTCTACCAGCGATATCTGATGTTAAGTAACGATAATATCCGCTAATTGTTTCATTTTTTATACTGCCATCTTTATTGATAAAATCTACTTGTTTAGTTTGTAGCAATACCATCTCATTTGCCATAGTATTATCGCCATCGACTGGAGCTTTATTACCTTTTATTTTAGAACTATCAGCCCTTAGGCTTTGTTCAACTTGCATATTTGATGCTTTAGTTCCTTCAAAAAACTGACTCATACCAAAAACACCAGCAAAATTTGTCCCATTATCTTCAATTGAGATTGTATATTCGCCCTCAGCGCCTTTTGGAACAAAGCCTAGTTTTCCCATTCCTATTTTTGGGTCAAATGTATAAATCGCCTCAAAATAATCATCTAAATCATTATTTAGATTATTATCATTATTACCATCGACATTTGAATTAAACTGCGAAACGATTGATGTTCCTTGCGTTGTATCATTCATAGTAGTTGATGCATCGATATTTATAGATTTTCTAGCAACCTCTTGCCCTGAAGCATTATAGACAACTACATCAAAGCTCCCACTTTGTACATATGAGCTATAATTTTGTAGCGTCATATCCTTATCCATATCTTTTAAATCCATACTATGCATCTTATCTTGAGCTGATAACGCATAGATATTGTTAGTATGGACAATCATAGTTTGAGCAAATGTATCAAGGTTATTTCTAAAATCAGTAATAGTTCCATCCATAAATTCACCATGCTCATCTACATTTCTACCACGCAAATCAAGCATAGCACCTAGCTTGCCATTAGTGATTTTATTACTCATTTCTATTCTAGTTTCATCATTTAACTCATAGTATATAGTAGCAAATCCATCTTTAGAAGCCTGCGTATCTAGCTTTAATGGGTGAAAATTTACCCCTTCAACAAGCGTTATACCATCAATTGCTAGAGTATAATCTTTACCTTGGTCAGTCATTGCGCCACCATATCTACTATCAGACATAATATCATTTTTAAATGTTGAGATATTGACTAAATTTGCCATTGTAGCTTCTAGCTGGTCTCTTTTATCTCTTAGATCATTAGCATTAACTGAGCTACTTTTACTCTCAACTGATTGAATTTGCTTATTTATATCTGCTATTTGCTGACCTAAGCGATTTATCTCCTCTACTGCTATTACGATATCATCATTTATACTTTTATGTATAGTCTGTAGCTGAAGCGCAGTATCATTTACTCTATAAGTTAGCGTATTTGTAATATTTAGCAAATTTTCTTTTTGACTAGACTCATATGAGTGAGAAGCAAAATTATTCCACGCTTGATAGTAGTTTTGGATATCATTTAGCAACCCTGTATCTTGTAAATCTGGAAATCTTTGAGTAATCTCTTTTAAAATATCCTCTTTATAAGATGTACACTCTTTATTTGATGATGCAGTTTTTAGTTTAGTAAAGGTAAATTCATCATGAATCCTTACAATCGTATCAACTCTAGTTCCAAGCCCAATATCGCCAGGGGTTGCATGAAGCGGATCAGCAGCTGATTGAACCACCCTTTGGCGAGTATAGTAATCGCTATTTACATTGGTGATATTTTGCCCTGTTACTTGAATTTGAATTTGAGCTGCATTTAGACCGCTCACGCCTGTGTATAAAGAATCAAAAATTCCCATATCAAATCCTTAATTTTAGTAGTTTTTCAGCATCTGCTAGGCTAGATTTTGTCCCATCTCCATATGAGCTTGGATTTTGTGCGCCTAGCATCGTCTTTAGTAGTGAGTCATAGAATTCTTTGACCACAACTACTGATTTAGCATACTCTTTATTAACTTTTTGGAGAGTTTCTAATGAGTCTCTTAATTGAGCTAACCTATCTTTTATCTCATCAGATAATATACTAGCTAAATCTGTGCCAGCATTAGCTTGGGCAAGTTTGACTAATTCATTATCAAGCTGAGATTTAGTTTTTTCAAATTTTCGGACTAATTCGGTTTTTTTCTTGCTGTGGTCATCTACATGTGAGTGGTCAGCTTTTTGAATATTTTCTATATCTTGCTTAGTGATTGCTATTAATTCACCAAGCTCCGATATAGCCTCGTCTAGATAGTGTTTTACCATATTTTGCTCCTTTGATTACTCAAAGAAGCAGTTAAATTTAGACCAAAGAGTCTGCGATTTTTTTAGAAAGGGCGTCTATATCTACTTTATACTCGCCTTTTTGTATCATCGCAGTTAGCTCTTTTATCTTAGAGTTACCACTACTTTGAGTTTGTGTTAATTGTTCGTTTTTTTTCTCTTCGTTTTTTGGTGTTACGATGCTATTATAGATAGCACCTGCTTTTATAGAACCTATCATCGTAAATCCTTTTTAGCTAATTATTTTATTTAAGCTAAATCGGAAAAATTCAACTTTTATTTAGGCTCTCTCTTTTAAAAAATTATATAACAACTCAGAAAATCCAAATCCACCACTTAGCGCCTTACTCATTGCATCATTATACATAGAGTTATAAATCTTATCGCCTGGATCTTCTGGAAATAGCGGATTTTCATTTTTTAATGCAATATCTAAAACCTCCTTAACCAAAAATGCTTCAAAAGCATCAGTTTGCTCTCTAAGCGCTACATCATCAACAGGTTTTGTCTTGCCTATATTTTGCGTACTTGCAGCATTATACGCACTAAGTGCTGCGCTAGTATCTACTCTCATCATATCACCTCCACGCCAGCTTGGATCGCTCCAGCTCGTTTTAAATTCTCAATAATTGCTATAATCTCTTTTGGTGTTGCGCCTAGCTTATTTAAAGCCCTTGTGATATTAGCTACTGTGATATTTCCTTGATTCATTTTAATTGTGTTTGTATTAGCATTAATCGCTACATTACCGATATCTACATCGCCAGCAGCAGGCGCAGCCGGATCAAATCCGCTTCCATCAATCTGAATTGTAATAGCACCATGAGAGATTATAACAGGCTCAACCTTGATATTTATGCCGCTTATTACCGTACCTGTACGCTCATCAATTATAATCTTCTCTTCAGCCTTATAGTGCATATCAGTCTCTAGCACACTAGCTAAAAACTCCACCATACTAATACCAGATGGCTTAGTTAAAGTAATTGTTCTAGGATCAAGCGCCATTGCCGAACCAGCACCAAATTTAGATATAATAGTATTTTGCATATCTATTGCAGTTTGAAAGCTTGAGTTTTTTAGACTTAAATTTGCATTTGGCCTATTATAGATATCATATACTACCTCTTTTTCAACCAAAGCACCACCCATTATAGTTGCAACTGTTGGATGATTTCCACCTTTTGCAGTTGAGCCACCAAGCGTTAAAGCGCCTTGAGCTAGAGCGTAAATATCACCATCAACACCCTTAAGTGCTGTAAGCAAAAGCGTTCCGCCAATTAAATTTTTAGCATCACCAATGGAACTAACTGTAACATCTAGATTATCACCTTGACGGGCAAAAGGAGGAAGCTTTGCTGTAACCATAACAGCGGCTGTATTTTTAGATTTGATATCATCTGGATCGACTTTGACATTTACCGTTTGAAGCATATTTGATAGCGATTGAATGGTAAATTCGCTACTACTACCATCGCCTGTGCCATTTAAACCAACAACCAATCCATAACCGATTAGTTGGTTATCACGAACACCTACAACACTAGCTAACTCTTTAATCATAGCAGCCTGTGCGCTAAGTGCCATAAATAATGCTAGAAGCAATATTTTAATCGCTTTCATACAAGTCCTTTATTTGTAAATTCAAATAATTTCTTGTATTTAAAGCAATTTTTATTCCAAATTTAATAAGGTTGATTATCTTATATAGAAATTTATTTTAATGTTCTTTTAGCGTG
>JAFVMP010000192.1 GCA_017506845.1 Campylobacter sp. | reverse complement strand
GAAATGCTCAGAACTTATCAACCCAAAAAGCGTCAGAGAAAAAAAGAGCACGGCTTCAGAAAGAGAATGGCTACTGCCGACGGCAGAAACGTCCTCAAGAGAAGACGCGCTCGTGTTCTAAGCTATAAAACTCATCCCAATAGGCACTATCTCTAAGCATTACTAACCGCCTCAAAAAGTATCACGCCCCAAGCTAGCACAGCCGTGCAAATAGATATAAATACAGCAGCGCTGCCGCAATCTTTGGCGATTTTGGCTAAAGGGTGAAAATCTGGAGTGATGATATCCACACAAGCCTCAATAGCGCTATTTACACACTCCATAGCAAGGATAAAAAGCAAGCTTATCCCAAGTATAATCTGCTCTATACCACTAAGCGGCAAAAACCAAATAGCTATAAATAAGGGTATAATGATAAATAACTCAATTCTAAATGAGTGTTCATTTTTTACCATCGCTTTTAAGCCGCTTAAAGCGTATATTGTATTGCTATAAAAGTGGTATTTAGGTTTCATTTTTATCCTTAGGATATGCAAATTTGCTAAATTATATCTTTATTTTTTAAATTTTGCTTTTAAATTATTTAGGATCATCTGTAAATGGATTATTTTTATAGATTATAAAATACCTTCCACTAAACATCAAAAAGACAAGACCTACAAAAATTGCTGGTATTGTAATGTAAAAACTATCCCAAAAATCTGATAAAAATACTCTAGAAATTACAGCAATAAATAAAAACCCAAGCCCCATTTTGCCACAAAATGGCAAGTTTAAAACTATTTGACCACTATGGCGAAGAGATGAGACATTAAAGATAAAAAATATAAATCCAAGTAGTGTCCATATAGTAATTCCATGTAGAATTTGCAAGCCAAATCCAGCACTAAAGAGTAAATTTAACCCAAAAGCACTATATAAAACCCCACTTCCTAAAATTAAAACATAGTAAATAACTGTATAATGCACACTAAGAAGCTCCCTATGATGCCACTGTGCAACTTTACTAAGAAGCACAAGTCCAGCTCCAAAAGCGATAAATCCTTGAGTCATTAGATCTAAGTTAAAAAGAGTAGCATATATTAGTAAAATTACAAATAAAAGCGATATATTTTTTAAAATTGGATTTGGGATAAAGATATATTGGTTATTTTCTTTGCCAAATTTTCTATCAAGTGCAGCCCTGCCAAGGGTAATGCTTACTTTAAAACCAATCAAAATAATTCCAGCTACATAGCAGTGCAAAAGTGCATAAGAGTTAAGCCCATAAAATAGCCCTAAAATTTCAACCAAAGCTATACTAAATAGCAAAAATATTAAGGCAAAATTATCATAATTTTTACCTAAAATTAGCCAAAACAGCACGCATAAAGCCAAAAATAGCCAAAAAATTGCTACAAAAATTCGCCCATCAAAACCGGTAAATTTAGCCACTAAAGCCAAATTTAAAAGCACAAACCCAGCTACGCTATAAGGGATTAAGCTCCCTTTAAATCCAGTCCAATCAACCACTGCAGTAAATAAAAATCCACAAAATGCTGAAGCGCAAAAAAGTTCTAAAAATATAAACTGATGAAGTTCTATAAAATCACCAATTCTAAAGCCTAATACACACGCACCCAAAATCTCCAAAGCCCCAGAGTATATAAAAAATATTCGCATCGGATGAGCAAAAAAATCATAAATCAAGCTATTTTTAATCAAAATATATTCTCCCTTTAAATTCGCTATTAAATAGCGATTTTATCGCATTTTCATCTAAATTTTTTCTATCTATATTAAGCGATTTTTCTACCCTCATTCCATAAGCACTAAGAAATAAAATCTTATTAGAAACCTTGCACGCCTCATACGCATCATGCGTTACTAAGATTACGCTAGCATTACGCTCTTTTACTATATTTTGTAATTTAGAAATTAAAATCTCACGCATAGCAAAATCTAGCCCACTAAAAGGCTCATCAAGTAGTATTAATCTAGCATTTGCTGCCATTGTACGCACAAATGCTACTCTAGCACGCATTCCACCACTTAACTCTGCTGGATAGCGCTTAGCATCTAAGCTAGTAATACCAAGTTCATTTAGCATCTCATAAATCCATTTAGAATCTTCTTTTTGCATAACCAAAGCTATATTTTCATAAGCGCTTAAATTCTCAAACAAGCGATGTTCTTGAAACATATAAGCGATTTTGGAATTTAAATTTATCTTACCACCATTTGGACGCAAAATTCCACTAACTAGCTTTAAAAATGTGCTTTTACCACAACCGCTAGGGCCAAAAAGTGTTAAAATCTCTCCAGGATTTACTATTAGATTAAAATCCTCAATTATTGCCCTTTGAGATAGACTATAGTATAAATTTTTAACTTCTAAAATACTCATTTTACCCTCTTATTATCTAGCCATGGCAAAAATATTATACGAAGCGGAGTAATAATAAAAAAGTTAAAAAGCAAAATAAGCCCAACCATTATTACAACATATGCTAATACCTCAGTCATATCTAGATAGGTTCTAGCATTAGCTATCATCGCACCTACGCCATTACTAGAGCCTAAAAGCTCTGCCATTATCATAATCTTTATCCCCATAGCAAATACAATGTTAAGCGAATTTAAAAGATGTGGTAAGATATATGGTAGATAAAACGCTTTTAGCCGCTTTAAAATCCCAAGTTTATAAACAAAGCAAACATCTTTAAGAGAAGAATCAAGTGTAATAATGCTAAGCATCGAATTTGCAAAGCTAAGCGGAAAAATAGCTATAAAAACAGAAAATATAACGCTAACATCGCCAAGTCCAAACCAAAAAAGCGCTAATACAATCCATATAATTGGTGCAATTCCTAAAAGTATATCCATAAGCGGACGGCAAAGCTTAGCAAGGGTTTTAAAGCTTCCAGCCATTATCCCAAGAATCAAACCAGCAATAAAAGCTAAAGTAGTAGCAATTATTACACACAAAAGAGTAATTGAAATTTGACTATCACTACTTAAAAGCAACTCATAAGAGCGAGTCAAAACCTCTATTGGAGCTGGCAAGATAAAACTCCCCATCAAATTTGACCCAACCTGCCAAACCCCAAAAAGCAAAGCAATAATCCCAAGCCCGCTAAGCCCTTCTATTAAGTAATTGCTAATTCTATGAAACCAATTTAAACGCAAAGTAGCATTATCTTTTATTATCATAGATATAAGCCTTGTGAGGGAATTTTACCGCCAATTAGCTTAGGATTTATCCTATATATAATCTCAAAAAAGTTATTTAAATTTTTAGTGATATCGCTACATTTTTACAAAGTAAAATTAGAGTAAGCAATGGCATTTTTTATTGCATCTTGAGGAGCTAGAAGGTATTTTGTACCAAATTTAGCAGCTTGATTAGGGCTAGAGTTTATCCACTTAAGGGCATTTTGCAAATCATTATAAAAGGTATTAAAAAATTCTAAATTTCTTTTATAAAACTCTCCACGAACGATTAATCCAGCCTGTGGAATTTGGGGGCAGTCTTGGAATTTACTAGCCCAAAGAGTTTGAATATCTATACTACGATGGATTTTTATACCATTATTTTGTGCTTTTAGTTGCATAGCTGAAGCGATTGGTTCTTGAGTTAGTATAGCATCAAACTCACGCCTTAAAAATAGCATAACCGCCTCAGGCGGAGTCTGAACATATGTGATATTAATCTGCTCAATATCTACGCCAAAGGCTTTACAAAGTGCTTTAAAAATTATATCTGGTAGGTCATTTTTAAAAGACATTATAAGCTTTTTGCCTTGTAAATCTTTTAGTTCATTTATATTTTGATATTTGCTAAAGATATAATTTAGCCCATTTGTTAAAATATTTAGCATTTTTACATCTACGCCTTGATTATACAAATTAGCAGCAATATTACAAGGCGAAGCGCAAAGCATAAAGCTCCCACCAGCAAACCCAGCACGCAGTTGATCTGGATTTCTCCACTCTTTATAGTTTAAATTTAGTATATCTCTAGCTTTGCCATTTGTCATAGCAATAGCCAAAGGCAGACTAATTAAAGCTGGCGCACTCCATATATCAAGGCTATTTTTAGTGTTACCAAAGAGTAGATTTGGCACGCTCAAAGCCCCAAGCATAAGCGCTACGCTAAAACGACAAAATTCTCGTCTATCACTCATAAAATCTCCAAAATCAAATGATTTAGATAATAATACAAAAATTATCTCAAATAAATCTTAAATTTTTTCTCAATTTTTTAATTTTATAAACCATTGTTTTATATAAATTTAGATAAAATTCGCACCTTAATCTCCATAAAAGGCAGAAAATGGCAGCCAAACAACTCTCCTTAAAAGCTCTTAGTATTCCTATATTTTTTGAACTATTTTTGCGTTATTTATCGCTGATTATAAATACCTTAATGGTCGCTGCATACTCAAATTTTTTAGTTGGGGCTATGGGTGCTGGTAATCAAATTCTTGATATT
>JAFVMP010000191.1 GCA_017506845.1 Campylobacter sp. | reverse complement strand
TTGGAGTAAAATATGGAAATCTTGGATAAATTTAAAGAAATTTGCACTATTCCGCATTGTAGTTTTGATGCTTTGCAGCTTAGAGATTATCTGGTCGATTTTGCTAAAAGTAATGGGTTTAGTGTAGAAGTTGATGAGTTTGATAATATCTACGCTATTAAAGGTGAGCCAAAAATTTGCTTGCAGTCACATTATGATATGGTTTGCGTAGGAGATGCGCCAAATATTGAACTAATTGATGATGGAAAAATTTTACGAGCTAAAAATTCTAGCTTGGGCGCTGATAATGGAATTGGTGTAGCAATTATGATGGATATGATGGAGAAATTTGAAAATCTTGAAGTGTTATTTAGTGCTAATGAAGAGGTTGGCTTGATTGGTGCAAATGGCTTTAATGGGCACATTATAAGTGGCAGGCTTTTAAATCTTGATAGCGAACATGAAGATGGTGTATTTATAGGTTGTGCTGCTGGCGAGCTAATACATGCTAGAATCAGAGCTAGTAAAGTGCCGGTTACTAATAATAGACTTTATGAACTAAGTGTCTTAAATTTACCAGGCGGTCATAGCGGACTAGAGATTATTAAGGATATTCCAAATTCAATTAAAATATTAGCTGAATTTATTGCTAAAAATAATGGCAAAATTGTAGATATTAATGGCGGTGAGCGTAGCAACTCAATTCCTGTAAATGCTAAAGGGATAGTAATTTGTGATGAGATAATACATAGTGATGATAGGGTAGTGGTGCGTGAGCTTGGCGTTGGAGAGGAGGTATTAGAATTTGGAGATAATATCTTAGCATTAATTAATAGCTTTTCTCAAGGAGTACGAAGCTATGATGAGAATCTAAAAATCGTGCGTGATAGTATAAACTTATCAAGGATTAAGAGTAATGATGGCGTTATAGAGTTGGAGTTTTTTGCTCGTTCGATGAGCGAAGATGGGCTAGAGAGGCTTAAATTTGAGACTGCAAGCTTAGCAAAATTAGCAGGGTTTGAGGTCAGCTTTTTTGAGAGAAGTGGGGCTTGGACACCAAAAATTGGTGAATTTGCTAATGTTGTTTTGAAATTTATGCAAGAAAATAATCCTAAGGTTAAATTTCAAGCTGTTCATGCTGGACTTGAGTGCGGCGTATTTGTCGCTAAGCAAAATGGATTAGAAGCTGCATCAATAGGGCCAAATATCTACTCTCCACATAGTATAAATGAACACTTAGAGATTGACTCACTAGAAAAAATAGCTAAGGTAGTAGAAAAAATAGTAGCCCATTATCAAAATTAATTAAATTTGGCTTTAAAGCCAAATTTAATAAGATTTAAAATTCTAATCTTTGCATAATATCTTTAAGATTATGATCGCCTTTGATAGGTTCTAGCTCCCAAATTGGGTTTTTAAGCTTCCAGCCATCTTCGCATTGTTCAAACATATCACCTCTAAATTTTTGACAATGCTCTAGCACTTGGCTTGGTGTTAAATCCAGATAAGAGGCCATCTTTTGCATATAAAACTCACCATATTTGCCATCAAGCTCACGCAGTAGATATTTACCTTCATCTTTAGTGATATTTTTGCTTCTTAAATCATATGCTACATGGTCGCTGCATTGCCCAAATCCAAATTTAATATATTTAAAATATTGATTAACAATGGTCATATATGTATCTAATTGAAAACATCTGCGATATGTACCTAGGTCATATGGATTGACATCTTTAGGATATATGCTAAGACCTCGCTCAATAGCAAATTTGGCATTATGCTGCATACTCCATTTGTTTGTATAATAATTTAGCCATACAGCAGTTACACCCTTTTTGGTGAGTTCATCTACTGGAACTTTGTATAAAAATAGATCTTTTAGTTCAGTCTCTTCATCCATATAAATTTCAACTGGATTATCTTTAAGAGTGTTTGAGTTTATTATATTTAGAGCGTTTCCACTACTATCTTGTAGGTTATTTTTAGCACCTAGGGTAAGGGCAGCATTCTCACCTTGTAATATCATAGGGATATTAAACATATCAGCAATTATATATGCTGAGGCATAAAGCGTGTATTCAAGAGGTTTTACGGGGTTTAGATACTCCCAAAATGCTTTTTTCATTAGCTTTTTTGCTAAATTTCTATTTGGATTTATAGATATTGTCTCAAAACCATGACGCTTTAAATTTTCAAAATTTGCTCTTCCAATTGGCGTAATATCCATTGGTTCGCAATTAACTAGTAAAACTCTAAGCCCTAAAATATCTCTAGCATAAAATGCTTGAAATGTAGAATCCTTGCCACCGCTAACTCCTATTACGCAATCGTATGCTCCTTTGGATTTAGTCTTAGCATTCTCAGCAATTGATTTTAGCTCATTCTCTCTAGTACTCCAGTTAATTATTTTAGACTCTTCTTCCCATAAACACGCACCACAAATTCCATTTTTAAAAACTACCCCCGGGCGAGTATTTGGCTGCAAGCATCTGCTGCAATATTTCATTATTTGCCTTTATAAAATTTGAATTTTAAATAGAAAAAAAAAGGGGGGGGGCAGATGGACTACCTCCCTTTTTTAGAAAGTTTTATATAATTAATATAGGCCAAATTTGCCATCATTTCTTTTGTATAAAACACGCATTTTAGCATCCATATCATTAAATACATAAAATTGCGCACCGCTATCTTTTAATTTAGTTAAAGCCTCTTCAACTTCCATTGGTTTGTATAATTCAAGTTCAGTTGGTACAATCTCATCAGCACCTTCGATTGATACTTCATCTACTATGGTTCTAGACTCTTTTAACTCGTCGCTATTTTTATGAGTTACTAGTTTATCATGATGTCTGCGAAGTACTTTGCTAGCTCTATCAAGCGCTAGATCGATTGCAGCGTATAGATCTTTATCTTTTTGGCGGATTACTATTGTATCTTTTTTAGCCAAGTTAATAGCAAACTCTACATCAAAGCCTTTTTTACCATTTCTTTCATCAGCTGAGATTATGGCTTTAGCTGAGATTATATCTAGATTATACTTGCTAAGTGCATCAAATGCGCTATCACAATAGCTTTTGATAGATTCAGTTAGCTCAAATTGTCTACCTACTATACTTGTATTCATAGTATTCTCCTTTAGAAAAATTTACGCTATTTTAGCATAAGTATCCTTATTTAGGGCTTTTGGGTGGTTATTTTGCTTATTTTTATAGGAGTTATGGCTAGATTTGGATTGGTTTGGACTATGGTATGCATTATAGCTGCGTCTATATTTGGAGTGGTAGCATTAATTTCTTTCCAAATTTTATCATTACATGCTGGAGGTATTTTACCGCCTATATAGTGCATAATCACAACTTCAGATTTTAAAATATAATCACTACTATTTGGATAAAATAGACTAAATTTACTTGGGCAATTTTGGTTAAAATCATTTCGCTGAATTTGAGCAATGGCGTTTTGGGTAGCTGAAATGGCTATTAGTTTAGCTTGAGAGTGAAGGTAGAGATGATTAGTGCTAATAGTAGCAGTAGAACTAAGCGTGATGGTATTTAGCGCTAAGGCACTTATAGCAATGATAAACGCTACTGCTAAAATTAGGCTAAAACCACTTTTTAAACGATTTATTGCTTGTTTTTTCATAGGCTACTACTTTTGCAAAGTTCTATACCGTTTGACTCTTTTAAGCAAAGTTGAAAGATAATATTTGCGCCACTTTGTTTGATATTAAATGAACTTACATTGCGCGCAATTGGATTAGAACGAATAGTTTTATTTAAATTATTTAGTTTAAATTCATTTAAATATAATGTGTTATTTTGTAAATTTAACGAGATTAGAGCGTGAGTTAGATAGTAAATTTCACTTATAAAAATAGGGTGATTTGGTCGTTTGATGGTTATTAGCTCATCTTTGGCACTTATGATTTTATGCGTATTTGAGTATATTTCATCACTTCCTTTAAATATAATTCTAATATCGTTAAGTTTTAAATTGTTTAACACTTTATCATTTTTACTTGTATCAAATTTGCTTAGTGGCGAGTGCAGAGTGATTGTGTCATTTGTTGTTTGTATATTTAAGATATCAATAAATCCACTCCATTGATGATAGCTAGAGCTATTTTGTAGCGTCTCAAAGCTTTTGCTAAACCAGATAAATTCGCTAGCGCTCGCACTTTTATAGAGTGGCTGAATTTCAGAGCCATTTCTAGTGGAAATGGACTCTTTTATGCTTTGTTGAAGATAATTATTTATAATTAGCATAGTATTTGTAGCAGTAGATTCTAGTCGATTTGTGGCTGATATTTGTAGATAATTAGTATGTAAAGAGCCATAGATTTGTATCATAATTCCAGCTAAAATCCCGCCAATAACAATAACAAAGCTCATCTCAAGTAGGCTAAATGCGCTTTTAAATGTAATAGTATTTGACTTTGCGTATTTGGATTTTTTATGATTAAATTTAATAAAGCTAAATTTCATGGCGATGGAATTATTAAGCTTCTTATTAGCGGTTCGCCAATATTATAGCTATAACTATAAAGTATAATAGGCTTAGTATTTGCTTTGGTTGTAAGCTTTATAACAATAGCATCAGTTGGATTATTTGTAGTATTTGTAGTAAATTTAAAATCATTTATAAATCCAACACTAATAGCATACTCTAAATTTAATAAATTTTTTGAATCTACTCCAGGTTTTAATAGCCCACTATCACCATTAAAGCCATTAATGCTATTTTTGGCAGTGTTGATTTTATTTGGCGTAATTTTAGATATTACTCTACTAGTAAGAGAATTTAATGGTAACTCACTACTATAATAAATTGGCTGAGCTAAACTAGGGCTAATAGCATCATTCCATGGATGAGCAACAATATTTGATAGTTTAGTATAACTAGCTGTAACCGCCTCAGATAATATAGTATCATTTATGCTTTTAACTGAAATTTGTAAAATTGATGGAAGCGACGATAGTGCAATAGCTACAATAATAATTGATAAAATAAGCTCCAAAGATGAAAAGGCGTAACGCATAATAGATGTGGCTCAAATGAGCCACTATAAGCAAATTACTGTTTTTGAACGTAGTTGCTGATTTTTTCTGCTTGACCAAAATTTGGATAGTAGCGGTTGTCTAAAACGATTTGTGCTAGTGTTCCAGATGTTGTATTGCAAAGAACTGGTGCTAAGAAATTAACAGTTGATTCTTCGATTGGACTGCTTAGCGCAACGATAGTATAAAGTTCTAACTGAGACTCATCAGTGATCTCTAGTAAATTTTTGTATGGAGTTGGAATATCAAATTCATATTCTGGGCGAAGCGCATATGGATTAATCATAGTAAAAGATGTTTGACTATCTACATCTTGCATTTTAACAAAGAAATCATCAATTTTAGTTATCTCAACCTCTTTGATGTTTTCAAATCCAGGGATAGGGTTTTTAACAGAAAATTTCACTTTACTCTCCTTAAAAATTGGGTTTGTCGTATTGTAGCATTTTTTGTTCCAAATTCATAGGGTTTGAGCGTAATTTATAAAATTTTTTCTTATAACGCATAAATTTACCAAAATATTGCTATAATCACCAAATTTTAATCAGATGAAGGAAAATTAATGAATATAAAATTCAAATCTGCTATTTTGGCTTTGTCTTTGGCTTTATTAGCAGGTTGTGGTGCAAAAAAAGATAATGAACTATATAATCTTACTCCAGATCAATGGTATAATCAAATTTTAAATGATATCAAAGATGCAGACCTAGAATCAGCAGATAAGCACTATATATCATTTGCTAGTGAGCATGTAGCAAGCCCGTATTTAGAGCAAATTTTAGTAATTATGGCAAATGCTCATGTAGATGAAGGAGAGTATAAGATGGCTAACTTCTACCTAGATGAATATATCAAAAAATATGGTACAAAAGATAGCATAGAATATATCCAATATCTAAAGATAAAAGCAAATTTTGATTCATTTAGCAAGCCAAATCGCAATCAAAAGTTGGTTCAAGATAGTATTTCGCAGATTAATGAATTCTTAAAAAATTATCCAAATACTCAATATAAGCCACTATTAGAGACTATGTTGGTTAAATTTAGACTGGCTGAATATTATTTAAATATTGATATTTATGAACTATACAATAGATTAGATAAAGATGATTCAGCAGCAATTTATCAAGATAGAATTGATATTTCACCACTAAATGATATTAATTCAACTAAAGCCAAATTGCCTTGGTATATGATTCCATTTGAATAGGACGAGTGATGAGTTTTGCAAATTTACCTATTATAGTTGAAGATGAGCTATTTTTATACCCGTTTATGATTACGCCAATATTTTTAAGTGATGAAAAAAATATAAAAGCGTTAGATATGGCAATTAATGATAGTAGTGCGGTTATGGTAGTGTGTTCTAAGCTCGCACATTCTGGAGAGAGAGATTTTGAATCTATTTATGAATATGGAGTAATTGGTAATGTAATGCGTCGTGTGGCAATGCCTGATGGCAGAGTGAAAATTTTATTTCAAGGATTAAGCCGTGGCAAGATTACACAACCTATAAGTAGTGATCCGCTAATTGCTCAAATCCAAAGTGTTGGATTAGAAGAGTTTGAATCAAGTAAAATCGAAGCAGGTCTAAATGTGTTAAAAGAGAGCGTAAAAAGCTTAAGCTTGCTAAATCACTTCTTTCCACCTGATCTGCTTCGTGCTATTGATGATAGCTCGGATGCTAGTAGGGTTTGTGATTTGGTTTGTAGTGCATTGCATCTTAAAAAGGATATAGCATATGGGTTTTTTACCCAGCTAAATTTAGAACAAAAAATACTAGATATCATAGAATATTTAAATGCGCAAATTGAAACAAATAAACTTCAAAAAGAGATAAAAAGCAAGGTAAGCTCCAAGCTAGATAGAGCAAATAAAGAGTATTTCTTAAAAGAGCAATTAAAAGAAATTCAGCGTGAGCTAGGAATGGATTTAGATAAAGAGGCTCAAATAACACAGTATAGAAATAAGCTTGAGGCTGGGCGTAAATTTATGAGTGATGATGCTTATAAAGAGATAGAAAAAAATATCTCAAAACTAAGCAAAATGCATACTGATAGTGCAGAATCTAGTATGACTAGTAGCTATTTAGACTGGGCGCTTGATATGCCATTTGGTAAATTTAGCACCAAAAAACTCACGGTAAAAGATGTTCAAAAAGAGTTAGATAGCGACCATTTTGGACTTGAAAAGCCAAAAAGCAGAATTGTGGAGTATTTTGGACTTAAGGAGCTTTTGCATAGCAGGGGGCTTGAAGATAATAAAGGAGCAATTTTATGTTTTGTAGGACCTCCTGGAATTGGTAAGACAAGCTTAGCAAACTCAATCTCAAATGCTTTAAAAAGGGAATTAGTGCGAATTGCACTTGGTGGGCTTGAAGATGTTAATGAGTTAAGAGGTCATCGCAGAACATATATAGGGGCAATGCCTGGGCGAATTGTTCAGGGTCTAATCGAAGCCAAAAGTATGAATCCAGTGGTGGTATTAGATGAGATTGACAAGGTAGCACGCTCATATAAGGGTGATCCAACTGCTGTATTACTTGAGATATTAGATCCTGAACAAAATAGTAAATTTAGAGATTATTATCTAAATTTTCATATAGATTTAAGTAAGATAATATTTATAGCAACAGCAAATGATGCTAGTGCTATACCGGCTCCACTTCGTGATAGAATGGAATTTATCTGGCTAAATAGCTATACGCCACAAGAAAAATTTGAGATAGCAAAGCGATATTTATGGCCTAATGAGCTTAAAAAACATGGGTTAAAAAGTAGCGAGGTAGCAATTAAAAAAGATGCTTTAAATCTACTAATTAGCGACTATACTAGAGAGAGTGGGGTAAGAAATTTACGCCATAGAATAGCTGATATTTTGCGTAAATCCGCGCTTGAAATATTGAGCGAACAGACAAAAAAGATATCTATAACTACTAAAAATTTAGAAAATTATCTAGATAAAAAGGTTTTTGAAATCACAGTTATAAGTGGCAAAAATGAGATTGGTATCGCAAATGGATTAGCCTGGACAGCAGTTGGCGGAGATGTGTTAAAAATTGAAGTATTAAAGATAAAAGGCAAGGGCGCTATGCAAATTACAGGTCAGCTTGGCGATGTAATGAAAGAGTCTGCTACGATAGCTTTTAGCCTTGTAAAAAGCCTTATAGATAAGGGTGAAATTTGTATTCCAAAAAATTTAATTCAAAAAGATAAAGATGGCATAGATATGGCAGTTTATGATAGTTATGATTTGCATATTCATGTTCCAGAGGGTGCTACGCCAAAGGATGGACCAAGTGCTGGAATAACAATGACTACTGTAATTGCTTCAATTTTAAGTGATACGCCAATCTATAGCGATGTAGCAATGACTGGTGAGATTACACTAAGTGGCAAGGTATTACCAATTGGCGGCTTAAAAGAGAAACTAATTGCTGCATATAAAGCTGGAGTAAAAAAAGCAATAATACCGCTTAAAAATTATGACCGAGACTTAAAAGATATCCCGCAACAAGTAAGAGATAATATGGAGATAATTGGCGTTGAAGATATTACTGAAGTTTTAAAAGTTGCTTTAGTCAAATAAATATTGCTTATACGAAGTTAAGTATATAAAGTATAAATACAATAAAAAGTCAGTGGTTTTTAGGTTGGCTAATTATCAAGGATAGTATTAAACTATTTTATTTTAAGAGTCATTTTAGGCTCTTAAAACCAATATGTTAGCTATGATTTATAATGATAATTTAATATATTTTATTAGCCTTTAATTAAATTTAATGTAGAATTATCCTTATTTAAAGGGGATTTTTTTGAGATTTTTGGGTCTATTATTTTTGATATTTGCTTCTAGTTTTGGTGCTGATACAGTTACTGTGCCTACGATGAATCTTAGTCTAAGTGCGCCAGATACACCACAGCAACTAGTAACGAGTTTAAATGTCCTTGTAGTTCTTACTCTACTTGCTCTTGCACCGTCGCTTATTTTTGTTATGACTAGCTTTTTACGCTTAGTAATTGTTTTTTCATTTTTACGACAGGCAATGGGTACGCAGCAAATGCCACCTACTAATGTACTTATATCTTTGGCTTTAATTTTGACATTTTTTATTATGGAACCAGTAGCTAAACAAAGTTATGAACAAGGTATAAAGCCATATTTAGATGAACAAATTAGCTATCAAGAAGCCTTTGAGCGTGGGTCAAAGCCATTTAAGGAATTTATGATTCGCAACACTAGAGAGAAAGATTTGGCTCTATTTTATAGGATTCGTGAGCTACCAAATCCTACTACTATAGATGATGTGCCTTTTACCATTGCAGCGCCAGCATTTATTATTAGTGAGTTAAAGACGGCTTTTGAGATAGGATTTTTGCTATATTTGCCATTTTTGGTGATTGATATGGTAGTTAGTTCTGTATTAATGGCTATGGGTATGATGATGCTCCCGCCTGTAATGATATCTTTGCCGTTTAAGTTGCTTATTTTTGTTCTTGTAGATGGGTGGAATCTTTTAGTAGGAAATCTTGTAGCAAGTTTTAAGTAGCGATAAGATATAGCGTTGGCATGGTAAAAAATAGTGTTATCATTCCAATAGCTACTGCTGATATAGCTAAATTAGAATCTAAATTCGCCTTTAATATCATTGCACTTGCTAAAACCATTGGCGGTGTTGCAACCTCTATTAGGCCTATTATCCATTTTTGATTTATCTCAAAACCAAAAGCCTTAGCAATTAGTAAAAATATAATTGGAGCCAATATCATCTTAGCTCCAATTACTATAGAACAGCTTTTATATGAGCTTTTGATGCTATTAAATCCAAGCTTCATTCCAACAGCAAAAAGTGCTACTGGTATAACGCTATTTGAGAACATTCTAAGAGGATCAAAAATAATCTCTGGAAGATTGAAATTTTTTAAAATAAGAGCCAAACTAAGAGCTATAAATGGAGGGAATTTAATTATTTTTATACTATTTTGGATAATTGATACTCTTGTAGGTGCGCCAAAACTAAGTATTAATGGCCCTAGTATGCTAATAGGTAAAGCAGTAACAATTTGATCATAAAATATAACATCATTTATTGCACTTTGCCCATAAAGTCCTTGAGTAATAGGAATACCGATAAATAAGGTATTGCCAAATAGACTAAGCAAGGCTATACTAGCTAAAGTAGGGCGTGTAAATTTAAGCATTATTCCAACGCTAACAGCTACAAAAGCAGCAAAAAATGATGAGAAAAATCCAGTAATTATCACGCTTATTAATGTAGTATCGATATTTAGATGATAGACCTTATCAAATATTAAAGCAGGTAAGGCAAACCAAAGTACAAAATCTAAAAATACTATAGCACTATTTGGTGAGATAATCCTAACTCTTTTAGCAAGATATCCACTAAATAACAATATAAACATTGAAAATAGTGGATATACAATCATCTCTTACGCGACTTTCTTCTATGTAGATATATGTAAATAGCAGTAATTAATCCTACTACTAAGAGTAGATAGATGGTAATTTGTGTTAAATACTCTTTGATTAGCTCTTTTTGATCGCCGATATAGTAGCCTATAGCTAGCAAAATTGCAACCCAAATTCCAGCCCCAAGTGTAGTATAAAGACTAAAAGTAAATATATTCATCTTAGCTAGACCAGCAGGTAGGCTAATATATTGTCTAATTCCAGGAATTAAACGGCAATTAAATGTAGAAATTTCTCCATAATGGTTAAAAAAGCTCTCAAATTTAGCCATTTTTTCATCGGTAATTCCTACATATTTACCATATTTTGCTATAAATGGCCTACCTAAAAAGTAGCATAGATAGTAGTTAAAAAGCGCCCCAGCAAGACTCCCAAACGCTCCAGCACCAAATGCCATATATAAATTCATCTGCCCAGTATAAACTAAATAACCAGCTGGAATCATAACTACCTCGCTAGGAAAAGGAAAAAAGCTACTCTCTAAAGCCATTAATAAAAATATCCCTAAATATCCCCAATCAGCTACTAGTTCAACTAGATAACTTATAATATTTTCTAACATTTTTAGCCTTATTTATTCAAATTATCTTCTAGTAGAGTTTGCATTTTTTCTCTAGTATTTTCTAGCCACTTCTCATCACTTGTATTTACAATATCCATATAAATAATCTTAACAGTGCCAGAATTTACGCTTATACTCTTGCTATCAATAATCTTTCTAGAGCCAATTATAAGTACTGGCTGAACGACTAAATTTAGCTTATTAGCAATAATATTTGCACCGCTTTTAAATTTTAAAATTTTATCACCATTACTACGAGTGCCTTCTGGAAATATCGCTATTACTCTGCCTTG
>JAFVMP010000190.1 GCA_017506845.1 Campylobacter sp. | reverse complement strand
GGCACATCGACTCCATTTGTCACAACCTGCACCCTAAGCACGGCATTGGAATGCGCATCTTTCCACGAGAACGAGAAGAGCGAGATGCCGTTCAGGAAAGGCGTACGCCATAACCTCCAGCTATATTAAAGTCAAATTCATTATTATCTAAAAAATATCTAGAATAAAGACCAAGTTCATAGATATCACTATCAAGCTCGATATTTTCAGTCTGGGAATTCGTATATGAGAAGTAACCACCAATTAACAAGTCATCTATCATTCTATCATAGCCTAAGATTGCACCATAGATTTTTGGATTTGTGCCATCTTTAAAATCACCTTTAGCACCTAGGGCATTTAGATAAAATGAGTTTTGATACGCAGCCATCTCATCAGCCATCATTGAAAGAAGCACACCACTGCTAGCATCAGCAAATTTTTGCCCATCAAGGGATTCTATGAAATTTGCAAGTTGGCTCACATTTGAGCGAGTTGTAACATTTGAAATTCTTTTACCTACTTCATTTTTGGTAGCCAAGTTAAATGTATTTATCAAATTTGAAGTAGCATTTATAGAGTCTTGTGAGTTCTTTTGAATAGATTGAGCGGTTTTAGATATTATTTGAGCGGCTTCTTGATTGCCCTGTTTGGCTTGATCAGCTAGCTTTATAGCCTCAGTTGCTACTGCGCCATTGCCTTTAACATCTTCTATAGTAAATAGTGATGTTATGATATCTAAATCTTGGGCGGTTAAATTTACACCTGCTGCTTGAGTAGCCTTAGCTATAAAATCGATTTTTTCGTTAATTAGTTTGTTTTTCATCTCATCAGACATTAAAATTTGGACTAATAGCTTTTTGCCATCTTTACTTAATTTTAAAGCAGCATCAATTATATTTTGATCATATTTTACTAAGCCCTCTTCATTTGCATCTTCATTATCTGGATCAAAATACATTGCATATATATTTTCATCGGTTGCTTGATTTTCTATCGCACCTTTACTCTCTAAAAATACTGCTTGATTTAAATTTGATATATCGCCACTTGTTGCATAGATTCCAATCTCTGTGGTATCTTTTAAAGTTGTTTTGCCATCAACTGTGATTTTAGGGGCACTGTCTGCACTCGCTCCATAATATATTACGCCATGATTTTCAAAATCCCCTTTGACATTAATTTCTGAACCATTATCTAATATAATTATACTTTTTTCATCTCTATTTCTCATTGCAAATTTATCATTAAACAGCACCTTAGAGCCATTTTGAACAACAAGAGCAGAGTCTGCAAAGTCAGCCACGCCGCCAACATTTAAATTTGATTTAGCAATCTTAATAGTACCAGAGTCTTTTACGCTTAGTGCGCCATTAATTGTAGCATTTGAGTCATCTTTAATAGTAAGAACAGAGTTTGCAAAGTCAGCCACACCGCCAACATTTAATGTGCTACTATTTTTAAGTAGCATAGCACTATTAATAAGAGTTAGTTTATCTTCGAAATTTGCATTTGAGCTATTATTTAACTCTGTATCAGAATTATTAAAATTTGCCTCACCTTCAACCTTTAAATTTGATTTATCAATCTTAATACCACCATAATTTACAACATATTCGCCATTTTCAATAGTATTAGCACTTTTTACGGTTAGTGCACCATTAATTGTAGTATTTGAGTTATCTTTAACAATAAGATGCGTTCCTGCAAATTCTGCATCTTTATTAATCTCTAGTTTACTATCATTAACAACATATATTTCACTTACATAATCTCTAAAATTATCAATTGTAGCAGTAGAGCCATGATTGATTAAAGCATCTGTTGCGTAAAATATCGCTGTTCCATTGATATCTAAAGTACTATTATTAAGCGATAGACTTCCTCCGCTAAAATCATTATCTTGTTCAATTACAGGCCAGAAACCACTGCCATCCTGTATCTCTAGTTTTTCATTGAAAACTACAGTTGAATTATTAATATGAAAATTTGGATTTTGCATATATACTTCATTTTCAAAAGTTGCAGTTGAGTTATTATTTAACTCTACAACAGAATTATTAAAATTTGCTTCACCGCCAACATTTAAAGAACTACTATTTTTAAGAAGCATAGCACTATCAATAAGAGTTAGTTTATCTTCGAAATTTGCATTTGAGCTATTATTTAACTCTGCAACAGAATCATTAAAAAATACCTCACCAGCAACCTTTAAATTTGATTTATCAATCTTAATACCGCCATCATATACAGCAAATTCGCCATCTACAAATTCAATAGTGCCGGAGTCGTCTACGCTTAGTGCGCCATTAATTGTAGCATTTGAGTCATCTTTAATAGTAAGAACAGAGTTTGTAAAGTCAGCCACGCCGCCAACATTTAAAGAACTACTATTTTTAAGTAGCATAGCACTATCAAAAAGAGTTAGATTATCTTCGAAATTTGCATTTGAGCTATTATTTAACTCTGCAACAGAATTATTAAAATTTGCTTCACCAACAACCTTTAAATTTGATTTATCAATCTTAATACCGCCATGAATTGCAACATATTCGCCATCTACAAATTCAATAGTACCAGAGTCGTATACGCCTAGTGCGCCATTAATTGTAGCATTTGAGTCATCTTTAACAATAAGAGCAGAGTCTTTTAAAAAGTCAGCCACGCCGCCAACATTTAAAGAACTACTATTTTTAAGAAGCATAGCACTATCAAAAAGAGTTAATTTATCTTTGAAATTTGCAATTGAGCTATTATTTAACTCTGTATCAGAATTACTAAATTTTACCTTACCTTCAACATTTAAATTTGATTTATCAATCTTAGTACCGCCATAATTTACAACATATTCGCCATCTACAAATTCAATAGTACCAGAGTCCCATACGCTTAGTTCGCCATTAATTGTAGCAGTAGAGCCTTGATTGATTAAAACATCTGTTCCGGTAAATTCCACTATTCCCTTGATATCTAAAGTACTATTATTAAGCGATAGACTTTCTCCGATCAAGACACCCTGCATCTCTAGTATGGGGCTATTGAAAACTGCAGTCGAATCATTAATATAAAGTCTTGAATTGTTCATCATTAATCCAGTGTTAAAAGTTACATTTGAATTATTTATAATGTCTATATGGCCGTGTATCATAATGCTTGAAACATCAAATATTAGATCTTCATTGTTATCTACATTAATATATCTTTTTGAGGTATTACCTTTTATAATTCTTGTTTCATTGTTAATGTAGACAGAATCATAATCTTTAAGATCTATTGTGTTATTTACATCCTCAGCAACTAACTGTTGCCCTCCCCCAACAAGAATCGCACACGCAAGTGCGGATAACTTAATCTTTGTCAAATCACACTCCTTAATTTTAAAATATAGCTTAGATTATATCATAAATTCACTAGCTTTATAACTAAAGAGAATATATTAACCCAGCCTTAATACTAGGTTGGCTTACTTGCCCCAAAGAAATTTAGACTATCATACTTACTGCTTAGCTCTTTATAAAGCTCATTTGCATTAGAAAACTGATTATTTTGAGATTTTACATAATTGTATGCAGCCTGACTTACAGTAGTATCTCCTATACGAACTATCATTTTTACTCCTTTTGATGATTATATTTTCATTATCGTCAAAAAAAATAAATAGCTAAATATTAAAATTCAATACTCTCTACTACTGGAATATTATCTACTGTGAGATTTTGCTTGGTTCGATTATATTTTTTGATAATGGCTGGTTCTTGTGCTCGCTCAAATCCGGTAACCAAAACAGCAAAATAGTCAAATTTAGCTCCATTTAATCTAGCATATACTAAATCACCGACATTGCAAGGCTTAGAGCTAAATCCTTGAGCTGATGTGAGCTTACCGTTGCTAGTATCAGTAGATTCAATAGTATAAACATAACCGCTATTAACTTTACTAATTGAAGTTATAACGCCTTTTATATAGTTATTTGTAGCTATATTTGTATAACTCTTAGTAGTCGTACATCCAACTACTAAGAATAGTAATATAAATAAGAATAGACTACGCAGTAACAT
>JAFVMP010000189.1 GCA_017506845.1 Campylobacter sp. | reverse complement strand
TAGCACCATCGTTGTAGCTATAGCTTGGATTTATTGAGTAGGTAGAAGCTTTACAAATTTGACTATCTTTGGCTAATTTTAATGCCTTATCAAGTGTAGCAGTGATAATTTCTAGCTCATTTGGAGCTATTTGGGCTTTGGTACGCAAAGCATTTGTAGATTCTAAGCTAATATTTGCACTAAATTGATCTGGGATAAACTCCACGCTCTGTGTAACTGTGCGATTAAATTTAAGCTCTTTATCGCTAAACTGATCTTGAGATAAAAACTTAGCATCAAAAACCACACCGGCAATAAAAATCACTAGCACAATAAGCGCAAAAAGTGACTTAAAAAGAAGATTTAACATATTTATCCTTATTTTTAAAATGATTTAGTATTTTACAGCTAAAAATAAAATATTTGGTTAAATTTATACCGCTTAGCTTGCTACCCAAGCTAAGCTCTATTTTTTTCAAAAAAATTACTTAAAAAACCATCTAGCATTATATTAACTTCAAATGGCTTTAAATTTATATTTTTTTGTATTTAAATTTTTTGAAATATTTAGATATATTATATATAAATTATATTTTTTAGTTTTTATTATTCAGTTTATATTTTATTTAAATATATTATAATTTGCAATTCTATTTTACATAAGGATAGAAATGGCGAGCAAAGATGAACGAATAGCTAAAATTTATGAAATATTATCTCAAAATAGCCAAAATATTACAGAACTTGCTAATAAGCTAAATGTAAGCACCAAAACCATAGAACGAGATCTTAAAAGTCCGCTTCTTTTGAGTGAATTACAAAGAAAAGGGCAAAGCTGGAGTATAAAGCCAGTTAGCCAAAACTCTTTTGTGATAAATATGCTTAAAAAGCTCTCACTTGCACTTGGTTTGGATTTTTATAAAAGAGCTAATAAATTCCTTCGCGCGAATAGCTCATATTTATCTGACTTAACCCTTTTTACAGATATCAATAGCGAAAAGCTAGAAAGTCGAAATATCGATGATATCTTGCTTTTACAATCTGCAATCAACCAAAAACTTCAAGTTAAACTAAACTACAAAGACAAATTTCGCACTATAAATCCATTAAAAATCGCACTTTTTGATGGATTTTGGTATCTAGTGTGCCAAGAAGATAGTATTTTAAAGACATTTTATTTAAAAGAGTTAGAAAATATCGAGCTATTAAACACACATTTTAAACTTTGCATTGATGTAAGTAATGTATTAAGTAATGCTAATTCTATATGGTTTAGCAATGCAGAGTCTTTTAGCGTTAAGCTACTAATAAATCCGCAAATAGCCAAATATTTCATCCGTAAGCCGCTAAAAACACAACGCATTATAGAAAAATGCAAAGACGGCTCACTAGTCATAGAAATCTATGCAAACGATAAAATGCAAGTAAAGCCTATAATATATGAATATTTGCCACATATCACGCTTTTAGAGCCACTTTGGTTAGCAAATGATATAAAGCAAGAATTGCAAAACTATATGCAAAAACTTGAAACATAGACATTTAATGTCTAAAAATGTTTTGTAATATTAAAAAATCAAATCTAAAAAAGGAGTAAAACAGATAAAACTTCGAAGCTAGGTGGCGGTGAGATGTTAAATTCTCTTTTGGCATTTTTCTTATAGAAAATGTCTAAATTTATGATTGAAAGGAAACTATCATGGGATTTTTTTGGAGATATTATAGAAGCTTCAAAGACCAAAGCATACAACCCAACAACGAAGGCTGAGCTTCAAAAGCTTATAAAAAACGAAAGTATAAAGCTAAGCGACATAAGTGTCAAAAAAGTCGATGATCTAAGTGAGCTTTTTTATATGGATGAAGATGGCAATGAAATCCACCGCAAAGATTTTAGTGGTATAGAAACTTGGTGGAATTTCACGGCTACAAATTTAAGTGCTATGTTTAAAAACTGCCGCACATTTAATGAAAAAATAGACAACTGGACTATGAACAAGGTAACAGATCTAAGCTCTATATTTGAGGGCTGCGTGAGCTTTAACCAGCCGTTAAATAAATGGTTTATCCAAGATGCCGAAAATCTTAGCTCTATGTTTAAAGGTTGCGTAAGCTTCAATCAGCCCTTAAATAGCTGGAATGTAAAAAATGCCACCGATCTAAGCCATATGTTTGAGGATTGCAAGAGCTTCAACCAGCCATTAGACTCTTGGCAATTAGGCAAGGCAGAAGATCTAAGCTCTATGTTTAGTGGTTGCATAAGTTTCAATCAGCCGCTTGAAAAGTGGGCAGTAGGAAGCGTAATTAATACGGAATCTATGTTTTGCAATTGTTATGCTTTTAACCAATCATTGCAAAAATGGGCTGCGGGCAATGTAGAAAAAAGAGAGAAACAACGAAATATGACGATGACGGTATTTGGCATCCTTTTGTCCATAGTGTTTGGTATATTACCTATGATAAATGGATAAACGATGAAAAGTTATAAAATAAAAGATGTATGGATGGCACTTGAACTAGCCAAAAAAGTTTTTGTTTATGAGTTTATAGCTGTGATTGCTGTTATTTACTTGTTTGGTTCGCGTATGTCAGATATATTAATTTATGCTCTTTTTGGAGCTGCTCTTTTTGGAGCATTGATTTTACATACTATAATAGTCTATGTGGTTAATAGCAGCTACGAAATCAATGAAGAGCATTTTACCTTTCCAAGAAGCGATATAGAAAATAGCATATTTGCCATAATCTTACTAATCCCATACTGGAATCTAGCGCGCAAAATGCGTGTGCGAACAGATGAGATAGAAAATCTTTATATAGATTCTCACAAACGCGCACCTTTTAGCATATCAAAAGGCAAAAAACAAAAAGCCATAACTTATTATGGCATAAATGTAACTGGTAGCTTTGGCTCAGCGCATTTAATCTTTAAAAGCCGCCAAAAGCGCGATGAAACGCGCAATGCCATAGCGCAATGCGTGCGCAAAGCCACCGGAGCAAGAGTGGATAAAAAAGTAGCTGAGTTTAGTTAATCAAAGAACCAAAAAATGTATTAAATCTCAAAAAGGATAAACATGGCAAATACTATCACTACTTTTACTGACCTTCCAGCTAAATCGGACTTATTTGGTCTAAATCCATATATAGATGGGCTAGCTAATTTTATCAATGGTTGTGCAACTCCTATAACTATAGCCATACAAGGCGATTGGGGTAGCGGCAAAACATCAATGATGGAAATGACAAAAGAAAAACTAGGCAAGGTGGTTTATCCTGTTTGGTTTAATACCTGGCAATACTCACAATTTAACCTAGATACAGAACTAACAATATCTTTTATGAGAGAAATAGTTGATAGTATAGGGGCAAAAATGGAAGTAAAAAAAAGGCTTTGATAAAGCTTTAAACTCCATTGGTATAGTAGCTAAGAATGTGGCTACTTTTGCAGCAGATAGATTTATGGGAGAGCAAGCTGGGAAGGTGCTTGGCGAAGTTCTAGACTCTTTTTCGGATGGCGCCATGAAAGTAACTAGCGCAGCAGCGGCTGTTAAAATACTTCGCAATGAGTTTGAAAAGTGCATTAGTTTTGATTAAGATATTAGCTCTTGGAATTTAAGTGCTAGAAAGCTAGATAAGAGTGAAGCGTTTTTACATTGCCCAATTAGCGAGAAACATAAACCAAAAGATAGAGACTAAATATTTTCTTTGAAATTAGCTTTGGAGGTGCTAAAAAGATAACTATTTTCAGTTTAGCGATAGGTGGAATTCTAAAATTCCTTAAAAG
This sequence comes from Campylobacter sp., assembly GCA_017506845.1. Classification (GTDB taxonomy): domain Bacteria; phylum Campylobacterota; class Campylobacteria; order Campylobacterales; family Campylobacteraceae; genus Campylobacter. Next base: position 4,842 of record JAFVMP010000189.1, on the reverse strand, counting down.
ATTTTAAAGAACAAATGATAAAAAATGATTGAAAAATTAAATATTGAAATAAATAGCACTACGATGGAGTTTAGCCAAAATGGTGAAAAAATAGAGTTTGATATACCACAAAGAGCTTTGAAGCTTTTATGTAATTATGTATATGAAGCACACAGTGAAGAATATTCTACTTTTAATGGGGTGTTTGATTTAGATGTTGGTAACTATGAAAAAGAGTTGTATCCAAACGGCACTTTAAAAAGCTTAACCCAAAAAAACCATTTCGTAGAAAACTATGGCTGGCATGAAAGCGAAAATGACCCTAGGGAGTGTATGGCAAAATATGAGTTTGATGAAAATCATAAGCTTACTAGCTTTAATACAAAATACTCTTTTAGCGATTACGATAACGAGGAAAAAAAAGAGGTAACAATAAGCAATCTAAGCTATTTTAAAAATAGCGACGAAAAGCGTGTAAAAGGCGAAATAACCGGTTTTGACTTTGGAATCAGTCTTATAGAAAGTGGCGAATATAGCTCTCGCGGGGGTTTTAGCTTTGAGGAGTTTTGTAATACGCATATAGACTTTTTCAATGTAGATGTGGATGTAAAAGAAGTGGAAGCTAGAGAGTTTAAACTTGAAACAAGCGAGCAAGACCAAAATTTTGAACTTAATTACGATAATTGCGGTGTTTTAAATAATAGTCTTGATGGCGACTACTATGGAGGGTTAAATGGAGGTGACTATACCAAAAATGGTAAATTCGAACAATATATAATAGGCAAAGATGGCTATGCCCTTGAATTTATTAAAAACTATGGAGAAGAAGACGGCTTTTATAAAATCAATATGTATTATAGAGATTTTGTCGTTTTGTTTTGGGATATCATAGATGTTGATTGCTCACAAGACGAAAACGACGATATTATCAGTATTGACGATGAAGTATATGAAAATATAATAAAGATAAAAGGCTACAAGTTATTTGGGTTCACTAACGGCTGGATAGCAGATGATGAAAGTGATGACTATGATGTTGACAGCTATGAAATCGAAGAAGACGACTGCCTAGAGGAAGACCTTGAAATGAAATATATAAAAACAATTGATTTACTAATTAATAAAAATTATTTTGAGAAATTTTTTAGGTATATTATTTTTGATACATATAGTTTACCAAGGGAAGCCTATTCGCCTATTGTAATGTTCTAAGAGTGGTTAGTATCTAAAAAATCTATTTTAGTTGGAATTTTAGAGTAGAGAACTCTAAAATTTCTAAAAATATTTTAAAAATATAAAGGATAAGAAATGATTATAGTAAATAGAATGTTTTCTGGTACTTTTTTAGAAAACGAGTTAGGTCATGAAGCGATTAATCTTTTTAGAGCCGATAATGGAGAACATTATATCTATGTAAATCCCTATGGCATTATAAGCAAGCAGGCAAAAGATGCAAATGGAGTTCTTTTGCTTAGAAGGCTAGGCTCTCATCGCCTTGAAGTCTTAGGATATGCCGCAGAGCTAGAATGCTTGATAAGAGATGAGTTTTTTACAAGCAAAGAAAAAATAGAAAAAAGAAATCAAGGTGAAATAGAATATCAAAAATACATCATAAAAAAATATAACATTAGATATGGTGGTGTATTTTTAGATGATATATATCCTTTTGACAGGCAAACGATATATGCTACATTTAAAACAGGCAAATTTAAAAAGCCAAAAGATAAAATGTATATAGTCACAAAAGAAGATTTAAACTCATCAGAAGAGAATTCGTATTATCTAAACCTAAAAGCCAAACAATCGCTTAAAGAATATATCTATGATGAAACGATACTAGCTAGATTGAACGAAATTTTAAACAACTCTGAGCTATGGGTAGAAGAGCCGTGCGAACAGATCACAGATAAAATTTTAAAGAATTTATCTAAAAAAGAAAATAATTTTTTAAAAATCATAGGCAAAGAAAATGATGAACTTGCATTTTCTAATTGGATAGCTTATGTTTTAAGAAGCGATAAGGAGCTATTTGAAAAATTTTGCTCTGAAATTTTAGGTTTTGAAGTATCAAAAAATGTAGAAATTTTAAGAGAATATGAGAATATAGATATCTATATCAAAGATAACGATAAAAAATTTGCTATCGTGTTAGAAAATAAAATAAAATCAGACATAAATGGCATAAGACATGACCTAGAAAGCGATGAACAAAAAAATCAACTAGATAAGTATGAAGAAAAAGCCAAAAAAGATGTTAGCGAAAAAAATTATAAATTGTTTTTATCGTTACCAAACCATCACAAATTAGCCAAAAAAGATGTTTATCATGGATATACAGTAATAACATATAAAAAGATTTATGATTTTTTTGAAAAACAAAAAAGCGAAGTGCCATTTTATAAAGAATTTTTGGTAGCCCTAAAAGACCATTCTCGTGAGTATAGAAATGAATTATACGACAAGCTAAATGAGCGCTTATGTAATAAGATAATGCAAAAAATAGGCTAAGTTATTTTATCTTTTAGGAGGATTATATGAAAAATAGAGCAAAAGGGTTGTAAATATGAAAAAAATGTTTGCTAACTGCTGGTTTTTTAACCAGCCCTTGGATGCGTGGGATGTAAGCTCTGTGCTTTGATCAAAACTTAGATACTTGGCAAGTAAAAAAGGCAAATACAGAGCATATGTTTAACATTTGCCCCACACAGCCAAAGTGGTATAAAGGGAATTCTAGAATTCCCTAGCATTTTTATAAAAATGGGCAATAAATAGTCTGCTTTTAAACGCTATAATCACAAAAATTAAAAGGAAATAAAATGGGTCTTTCAAAATCTCTTTATGTAAATGGTATGCAATGCCCTAAATTAATGTGGCTAAGCAAGCATCGCAAAGGCGATGAGAGCGTGTTTGTGCCAAATGCTATTTTGGAGGCTATTTTTGAGCGTGGCAATGAAGTGGGCGAGCTAGTTTGTGAGCTATTTGCTGGTGGTGAGCGTATAAAATGGGAAAACTCTACTTTTGATGAAAAAATAGCCCAAACTAGTGAGCTGATCGCAAAAGGCACTCGATATATTTATGAAGCAACTTTTAGTTTTAAAGGCGCTTTGATTATGGTGGATATTTTGGAGATTTTGCCTAGTGGTGAGTTGGTGATAAATGAAGTCAAATCAAGCACCATTAATCCATCAAGGCCTCAACCAAATGAAGCTTATTTAAATGACACAGCTTTTCAATACTTTGTCCTAACTTCACTTGGATATAATGTCAAAAATGTAAATTTGATTTGTCTTAATAGCGATTATATAAGGGGCGATGAGCTTGATATTCATCAGTTATTTTATATCCTTGACCTTACGCAAAACGCTAAAGAGCAGTTTAATAATATAAAAGAAAATGTGGAGCATTTTGAGAAAATCTTAGAGCAAAAAGATGAGCCAAAGTGCGATATAGGCATACAATGCGGTAAGCCGCATGAGTGTGGAGCAAAAAATTATTGCTGGGGGCAAGCTGGTGCTTTAGTAGAAGGTAGCGTTTTTGATATAGCCTTGCTTGGTGGTAAGAAAAAGTTTAATAGACAAACTCTTTTTGAGTTATTTTATAACAATATAAAAACAATTGATGAAATTAAAAATTTTGATGAAATTCCACCTTATTTTTTAACACAAATCAAAGCTCACCAACAAAAACTAAGAATAATAGATCAAAACGCTATAAGAGAGTTTTTATCTACTCTTAGCTATCCGATCTATCATTTGGACTTTGAGACCTTTCAAATAGCTATTCCGCTATGGCGTGGAACTAAACCATACGAGCAAATACCATTTCAATACTCTTTACATATAGATAAAGGCGATGGAAGCACTCCTGCACATAAAGAGTTTTTGCCAAATGAGTTTTGCGATCCGCGTTTGCAGCTAGCAGAGCGATTGGTAAATGACATACCAAAAGATGCATGTATATTGGCTTATAACGCCAAATTTGAAAAAGGCGTGCTTAAAAGCTTGGCTAGTATGTTTCCTAATTTAGCAGAGCATCTGATGGCTATACATGATAATATAAAAGATTTAATGTTGCCATTTGATAAAAGGTATTTTTATGATTATAAGCAAAATGGAAGTTATTCTATTAAAGATATACAACCTATACTAGCACCAAGCATAGATGAAGGATATAAAGCCATGAAAGCAAAAGGAAAAATCTCTAATGGCGGTGAAGCTATGCAAGCTTTTCCTAGCTTTAAGGATAAAAGTGTTGATGAAATACAGGAGTTAAGAAAACAGCTTTTAGCGTATTGTGGGCTTGATACTCTGGCTATGGTGAAGGTGCTAGAAGGGCTAAAAGAGTTAGTTGAATAAGCTTTCATATTGTCCGTCATTGTGAGCTTTTGGCAAAGGCAAAAGCGTGGCAATCTCAAATTCAAATTTAAATCAAATTCGAAAACCTTAATGCGAGATTGCCGCAGTCGTTTCACTCCTTCGCAATGACGCATAAGGGCTTCACCTTTATGTCTCGCAGAGTAGTCAAATGATAATTAGTATCGTTTGACTATCACGCTACTCGCTTCTTACTGCAACAGAGTTGTTTGCGTTGTTATTAAATCAATACTCGAATTTTTTATAGGTTTGATTTGGATACGCTTTAACTCAAAATAAACAAAATAAGATAATAACACAAAGTTTAAATCTAATTAAATATCAGTTTTACGGGGTTTTAAATATTAAGAAAAGTGTTAAAAGATGGTGCCTAGGGGGAGACTTGAACTCCCGACCTCCGGCTTATGAGACCAGCGCTCTAACCAGCTGAGCTACCGAGGCACAATAGCGTTAAATGGTGGCTCTAACAGGACTTGAACCTGTGACCTCC
>JAFVMP010000188.1 GCA_017506845.1 Campylobacter sp. | reverse complement strand
TTGAAGAAAATATTGCAAATTTTTTAATAAATTTGAGAAATTTATAAAATTTAGATTAGATATTGTAGATTTAGGCTAAGTAATTTTATAATTTTTAGAGTGGAATTTAGATTAGATTGGGTGAGATATTAAAATGTTATGGGGGTGTAATTAAATTTGTGGGGTTTAGAAAATTTAATGGGTTGATTAAGGGATAAGAGTAAATTTGATGGTTTTTGGTTTATAGATAATGTTAAAAAATAATTAAAAAATAAATTTGCCTACTCATAAAAATTATGAGTAGGCCTTAGTGATTAAATTATAAAATTAATTTAACTCATCGCTATAATCAGCTGCTGCAAGGCGTTTTAGCTGTCTGTAGCGTCGCTTAGCGTCGCTTAAGTTTTGTGCAAATAACTCATCTGCGTGTTGAGGATTTATCTTTTTGAGCGAGTTGTAGCGAACTTCATTTAATAAAAACTCCTCATATCTATCCCATTGCGGCTCTTTTGATGTGATTTTAAGAGGGTTTTTGCCTTGTGCTACTAAACTTGGGTCATAGACATATGTCGGCCAGTATCCACACGCCGTAGCTAGCTCGGCTTGATCGCCAGACATTGTCAGACCGCCTTTAATACCATGTGCGATACATGGAGAGTATGCTATGATAAGGCTTGGGCCATCATATGCTTCAGCTGCTGTGATAGCTTTAATCACATTGGCTTGACTAGCATTTAGATTGATTTGAGCTACAAAGATATTTCCATAAGTCATTGAAATTTGACCTAAATCCTTTTTTTGTACGCTTTTACCACTAGCGCTAAATTGAGCTACTGAACCGCTGCGGCTTGATTTTGAACTTTGACCGCCTGTATTTGAATAGACTTCAGTATCAAGCACAAGAACATTGACATTTTCACCACTTGCTAATACATGATCTAATCCACCATAGCCAATATCATAAGCCCAGCCATCGCCTCCGATAATCCATTGAGATTTTTTAGCGATGTATTGTTTTAAGCTTAGAAGCTCTTTGGCTCCTGGGATATCTTGATTTGCCTCAAGGAGTGGAACTAAAGTATCTCTAATACTTTGAGTTACTAATCTATCTTCTTTATTTGCTAGCCAGTCATTATATAAAGCTGCAATGGCATTTGGTGCTTTATCTTTGGTATTTAGCATAATATTTTCTACTCTGTGGCGAATAGTTGCAGTAGCTATCTTCATACCCATACCAAACTCAGCATTATCTTCAAATAGTGAGTTTGCCCATGCTACGCCGTTGCCAGTTTTGTTTGATTTTCTATATGGAGATGATGGAGCTGAACCACCATAAATTGAGCTACATCCTGTGGCATTTGCTACCATTAACTGCTCACCAAATAGTCTTGTAACTAAGGTAATATATGGAGTTTCGCCACATCCTGGACACGCACCGTGGAATTCAAATAATGGCTGAGCAAAACCTGAGCCTTTTACGCTTTGTTTATTTACAAGATCATCTTTATAGACTACTTTTTTAAATAGATAATCAGCGTTTTCTTGTTCGCCTTTTTCTATCTCGCCATTTAATGGAACCATTACTAGAGATTTTTCTTTGCTTGGACACTCATGGGCGCATAGCTCACAACCTGTACAATCTAATGGGCTTACTTGAATTTTATATTTTAATCCAGCTAGCTCCTTGCCTTTAGCATCAATTGCTCTATCTTTGACGCCTTGTGGGGCGTTAGACATTTCATTTTCATCTATTAAAAATGGTCTAATAACTGCGTGCGGGCAGACAAATGCACATTGATTACATTGGATACAGTTTTCTCCTATCCATTTTGGCACCATTACGCCTACGCCACGCTTTTCAAATTCAGTTGTACCAGATTCAAATGAGCCATCTTCATATCCGACAAAAGCAGATACTGGTAAAGAGTCTCCTCTGGCTGCGTTCATTGGTTTTACGATATTTTCTACAAAGCTGCTGCCTTTGTATTTATCCTCTTTTATCTCATCTTTTAAATTTATCCAGCTTGGGTCAATCTCAATTTTAACAAGCTCGCTAGCGCCCTCATCAATAGCTTTATAGTTCATCTCTACGATTTTGTCGCCTTTTTTATGATATGTTTTATAGGCGTACTCTTTCATATATTTTTGTGCTTCTTCGTAGTTAATAATGCCTGAGAGTTTGAAAAATGCTGATTGCATAATAGTATTTGTACGATTGCCTAAACCTATCTCATATGCTAATTTTGTCGCATTTAAGATATAAAAATTGGCATTTTTTTGTGCTAAGATTCGCTTTACTCTATTTGGTATTTTTTCTACTGTTTTTTGCGCATCCCAAATGGAGTTAAGCAAAAATGTACCGCCATCTCTTAATCCATCTACTACATCATAAATATCTAGATATGCAGCAACTGAACAGGCTACAAAATGTGGATTTGATACTAAATATGTAGAGCGGATTGGCTTTTTACCAAATCTTAAATGGCTTCTAGTGTATCCGCCTGATTTTTTACTATCATAGGCAAAATATGCTTGAGCGTATAAGTCGGTTTTATCCCCGATAATTTTAATAGAATTTTTATTAGCTCCTACTGTTCCATCGGCTCCAAGTCCATAAAATAAACACTCAATACAATCGCTATCGCTAAGAGAGATTTTCTCTCCTACTGGTAATGATGTAAATGATACATCATCTACAATACCTACTGTAAAACCATTTTTAGGCGTATCTAAATTTAAATTCTCATATATAGCAATCATCTGTGCTGGATCAACATCTTTAGAGCTTAGGCCATATCTGCCACCTACTATTACTGGGGCGTTTTCTTTGCCATAATATGCTGCTTTAATATCTAGATATAATGGCTCTCCTAGACTACCTGGTTCTTTAGTGCGATCTAAAACTGCGATTTTTTCCACAGTTGAAGGGATTACATCAAACATATGCTTGATACTAAATGGTCTATATAGATGAACTTTTAAAACACCTACTTTTTCACCTTTGGAATTTAGATGATCTACTACTTCTTCAAGAGTTTGAGTTACTGAACCCATAGCTACTATCACTCTAGTCGCATCTGGTGCGCCATAATATACAAATGGAGCATATTTTCTACCTGTAACTTTTGATATTTCATCCATATAATATGCTACGATATCTGGGATTGCATCATAGAATTTATTGGTTAATTCTCTTGTTTGAAAGTATATATCATCGTTTTGTGCTGTGCCTCTGATTTTTGGATTTTCAGGGTTCATTGAGTTGCGTCTAAACTCTTCAACAGCCTCTTTATCAAGCAATCTATCAAATACGCTATAATCCATTACCTCAATTTTTTGAATTTCGTGGCTAGTTCTAAATCCATCAAAAAAGTGCATAAATGGCACTCTGCCTTTAATAGCACTCAAATGAGCTACACCAGCTAGATCCATAACCTCTTGAACTGAACCAGTAGCAAGCATAGCAAAACCAGTTTGCCTACATGCGTATATATCTTGATGATCTCCAAAAATAGAAAGAGCTTGTGCTGCAAGAGAACGAGCTGCTACATGGATAACGCCAGGTAACATTTGACCAGCAATTTTATACATATTTGGGATTTTAAGTAATAAACCTTGAGCCGCTGTAAATGTAGTAGTTAATGCACCAGCTTGAAGACTTCCATGAACAGTGCCGGCTGCACCAGCTTCGCTTTGCATTTCAATAACCTTAACAGGCATACCAAATAAATTTTTCTTACCTTCACTCGCCCAAATATCGACAAAATCTGCCATTGG
>JAFVMP010000019.1 GCA_017506845.1 Campylobacter sp. | reverse complement strand
GCTACTATATTAGCATTTATTTTAGCAAGTTCTGATCTGCTTTGACCATCTTTTCTGGCTACTCCAGCTGTGATTATAACTATATCAAAATTTTCTAAAAGTTTATAATCATCTCCGCCTACTACTTTAGCACTTTGTGATAGAGCAATTGCCATTTGCGATAGATCAATTGCTTTAGCCTTAGCTAAATTTGAATTGATATCAATTAATGCGATATTATCACACATCTGTCTAGAAAGTAGTAGGCTAGCTATACTAGCCCCCACATTTCCAGCGCCTATTATTGCAATTTTCACAACTATTTCTTAAGAGATTGATTATAAATTGCACTTGGTCTCATTACAGCTGAGACTTTAGCATCATCAAAAATATAATATCCGCCAACATCTACACTATTTCCTTGAGAACCATTTAACTCATCTGTAATTATAGATTTATTCTCATTTAAAGCCGCTGCTATACCGCTAAATTTAGCTGATAATTCACTTTTTGCCAACTCATCAGCCCAGTATAATGCTAAATAGAAGTGGCTACCACGGTTATCATTTTCACCTACATTTTTGCGTGGTGAATTATCATTTTTAAGATAACTTACAATTGCTTTATCTAGTGTGTCAGCTAATACTGCAGCTTCTTTTTTACCGCTTACATTTGCTAAATGCTCTAAACTTGCACCAAGTGCTAAAAACTCACCTAAGCTATCCCAGCGAAGATGATTTTCTTCTATTAGTTGTTGAGCAATTTTAGGAGCGCTACCGCCAGCACCAGTCTCAAATAATCCGCCACCATTTAATAAAGGAACAATTGATAGCATTTTTGCACTTGTTCCAAGCTCTAATATTGGGAATAAATCTGTTAAATAATCTCTTAATACATTGCCAGTTACGCTAATTGCATCTTTACCAGTTCTAATTATAGAAATTGATTTTTTAATCGCTTCTGTTGGTGCTGCAATACTAATATCTAAACCGCTTAAATCATAATTTTTAAGCTCTGAATTTACTATTTCAATCATACTAGCATCGTGAGCTCTAGCACTATCAAGCCAGAATATTGCAGTTGATTTTGTAGCGTTTGCTCTATTAATTGCTAGTTTAATCCAATCTTTAATAGCTTCGCTTTTTGCTTGCATTGCTCTAAATATATCACCAGCTTCAACATCAAATTCCATTTTTTGACCAGCGTTGCTACTAACTGTAAATTTACCAGCTTCACTAGCTATAAATGTCTTATCATGACTACCATATTCTTCAGCTTTTTTAGCCATTAAACCTACATTTGAAACACTACCGATAGTCGCTGGATTTAGTGCACCATTTGCTTTTAGATCATCTATAGTAGCTTCATATATAGTAGCATATGTACGATCAGGAATAACTGCTAAAGTATCAGCTGTTTTGCCATTTTTATCCCACATTTTACCACTATTTCTAATCATAGCAGGCATAGAAGCATCAATAATTACATCGCTTGGCACATGTAAATTTGTGATACCTTTATCGCTATCAACCATTGCTAAGTCTGGGTTTTTGTCTAAAATTTCATTATATTTTGCTATAATTTTATCTTTTATAGGTAGGTTTTCTATTTTAGCAAATAGATCTTTTAAGCCATTATTTGCTACTACCCCAGCTGCATTTAACTCACTGCCAAACTCTTCAAAAATCTCTGCAAAAAATACCTTAACAAAGTGACCAAACATAACTGGATCGCTTACTTTCATCATTGTAGCTTTTAGATGTACTGAGTATAATAGTGACTCATCTTTAGCTTCTTGTATTGTTTTAGCAATGAATTTATCTAGTTTTGCAGCACTCATAAATGTAGCACTAACTACATCACCACTAGCAGCTTTTATACCATCTTTTAATACTTTTGTATTGCCATTTTTATCAGTAAATTCGATTTTGAACTCACTTGAATCTTTTACTATTACTGATTTTTCATTACCATAAAAGTCGCCACTATCCATATAAGCAACTCTTGTTTTAATAGTGCTATCCCATGCGCCATTTTTATGCGGGAATTCTTTTGCATAAGCTTTAACAGCTCCAGCGCATCTTCTATCGCTATTACCCTCTCTTAAAACTGGATTTACCGCACTTCCTAATACTTTAGCATATCTTGCTTTTATATCAGCCTCTTTTTCATTAGCTGGGTTTTCTGGATAGTTTGGTACATCAAAACCTTTTGATTGTAGCTCAGCAATAGCTGCATTTAATTGTGGAAGCGAAGCTGAGATATTTGGAAGTTTGATGATATTTGCTGTTTTTTCTTTAGTCATTTCACCTAAGATTTCTAGGTAGTTTGGAACTTTTTGATCATCTTTTAGATTCTCAGGAAAGTTTGCTAAAATTCTACCAGCTAATGAGATATCCATAGTATCAATGCTAATTCCAGCACGACCTAAAAATTCCTTAATAACTGGTAAAAGTGAAAATGTAGCCAATGCTGGCGCCTCGTCTGTGTAAGTATAGATTATATCTGCCATTTATTTCCTTTATTTAAAATTTTGCTTATTTTATCAATTTTTAACTAAATTCAACCATTAAACTGTAGATAAATTTTATAATTTATCTAAATTTAAGCTTCAACTACCTTTTTTGGGTAGTCAAATAGTAACACTTTGCCCATTCGGGCTGAAATTTGTCCAAATTCACTCACATCAAATTCAATCCCAAAAACTCCGCCTTTAGGAATATTTCCGATGTGACTATCGCTTAATAGTTCGCAAATTTGCGTAATTGTTTCATTATGCCCTACAATAAAAACTGTCTTAATCTCAGCACTAATCTTAGAAATAATACTTAGATAATCTTGTATATTTGCCTCATAAAGAGATTCTTCAAATGCAATCTTTTTAGTAAAACCAAGCTCTTTAGCAATGATTTTAGCTGTTTTGGCTGTACGATTTGCTGGCGATGATATTATCATCTGCGGCATAATGCCACTAGATTTTAATCTATTAGCCATCAATTTTGCAGCATCTTTTCCTTTATCACTTAGCTCTCTAATAAAATCATTTTGAGCCACTTTTTTAGCTTTTGCATGACGAATAAAATATATATTTTTCATCTAATTCTCCTGAAATTTTTGCATTCTATCAATCTCATCTTGACTAAAGCCAGCCATTAATCTATGTTTTACATCTAATGCTCTTTTAGCCTCAAAGGCTCTTGGGTAATAGTCTCTTACGATATCAATCCAATTACTATGTTCTACACCATCACGCTCACAGGCAAATTTAAACCATTTATCTCCCTTGCTAACATGATCAATTTCCTCTTTATGGATAACTTTTAAAATCTCTAAAATACCATCTTTATCTCCATTAGAGATTAACTTTTGCATCATAAATAAATTTGAATCTAGCCCATTTGCCTCCATATATCGTGGCAATACAGCCATGCGATTTATAAGTGAATTTTGAGTTTGTTTAAGCGCTACAAATAGACCATCATGCACAGCATAATCGCCATATTTTACACCCAGTTCACTCATTTTATTAGCTATCATCTTAAAATGATATATCTCATCTTTAGCTACCTCAAGCCAATCAAAATAATATTCTATAGGTAAATTTCTAAATCTATAACAAGCATCCAAGGCAATATCAATCGCACTATACTCAATATGAGCTATAGAGTGTAAAAATGCTTGAGTGCTATGCTTTTGCTTTAACTCTTTTAGAGATTTTACATCGCAGAATTTGGCATAACTAGGGGTTGAAAGTGGTAAAATTTGACTATTATGTTCCATCTTACAATCATAAAAATTATCCCAAATTTGGTTGAATTTAGCAAATTTTTGCTCTAAATCATAACAGTTTAAACACTCCCAAATTTCATCAAAAAATCTCATTTTAACACCTTAAAAAATCCAGCTAAATACCCAACACCAAATCCTATTAAATGCGCATACCACGCTACACTAACTCCTATTAATAGTGGCGCAAAACTCACTAATAATATAACAATTATTAACCCTTTACGATTAAATCTATCTATATAGGCTAAAAATCCAAGCAATACAGATATCGCTCCACTAGCCCCAACTAAATTTACACTCTCAAAAGCTAAATATCCAAGACTCAAAAATCCAGTTATCACTCCACCAATAATATATAAAATTCCAAATTTAACCCAGCCTAAATATCGCTCTAAAATCGAGCCAAACTGAAAAAGCACTGCCATATTCATTAAAATATGCATAAATGAGCCGTGAATAAACATAGATGATAAAATCTGCCAATACGCTCCAGCAAAAAATAGCTCATTTAAACCAAAAAATAATCCAAACTCATATGGATTATATATTAAATATTGCAAAGCATATATCGCACAATTTAACGCAATCAATACCGGTGTAACTATTAAATTTGCTCTCATTTTACATATATATTTTTATCAACTCTACCAAAGCCTGAAAATCTATTTGATACCAGGCAACTTGGTTCATAACAATTAGCAATTATATAAGCATTTATCTTTTTTCCATCTACTTTGTGAGTATCTTTATGTTGTAAATTCATAACGCTAATAATATTTCTACCATTTATATTGTGTAAAAATTCAATTCCGCCATTACTTTTAACCTTTGTTACTATTCCAATATGTGTGATTTTATGGCTACTTTTATTTCGTGTAACATGAGTTGTGTTGTTAAAAAATATCAAATCTCCAGGTCTTGGATTGCTATAATATAGCCTATTTTTACTCCCATATAGATTATACATCGCTTGTGATCTTCTACCATCTCTATCATAAAATTTACTTAGATTATCAAATTCGTAGATATTATTATTTTTTTGATTTATTATCATAATTAGCGCTGAACAGTCAAAAGCCACTTTGTTGATATATTGGCTTAAATTTAGAGTATAATCATAATGATTTAAATAGCTTTTATATAATCCTTGATTATCAATATCTATACTTTGGGGTTCTTGAATAATAGCACTACATCCACCAAATAATAGAGTTAAAATAAAAATAATAACTGCTCTCACCATCACCTCCTCAAATTTGCTTAGCTAAATCTGCTTGTTCGATCATCTTTGGAACCTTTAGAGTTTTTGCTGTCTTACTAAATAGTATTAAATCCTCTACGCTTTGAACATGCCATGGCAGACGCTTTATACACTCTTTAAATATCTCGCAAGCTGCAATAGCATCATTTAAGGCTCTATGATGAGTATTATCAATGCCAAAAATCTGCTTTAACGCACCCAAGCCGTATCTTTGTGATTCAATTGTTCTTCTAGCTAGATCAATAGTGCATATTTTTCTATTTAAGAGCATTCCAAAACCAAGTCTTGCAAGACTAATGCTAATAAACTCATAATCAAATTTAACATTATGCGCTACAAATACAGAATCGCTCAAAAATAGTCTAAAACTCTCAAGTGCATTTGCTAATCTTGGAGCTCCAATTAAATCAAACTGATAAATTCCTGTTAATTCGCTAATATTTTGTGGAATCTCATTAGCCCAAACTAAAGTCTCAAATCTGCCAATCTCCTTGCCGCCTTGAATTTTTACTGCACCAATTTCGATAATCTGGCCGCTATTTATCCCACCACTTGTCTCAATATCAACGATACAAAAAACCTGCTCGTTAAAATCTCTAAATCTTGTTGGCATCATTATTTTGCCATTTTGCGCTCGCTCTAGCTCAAGACCTAAAAGTCTCCAATCAGCTAAATTTTTTGGCTCTATAATATCAGTTAGCTCCTCTATATCATTAGCCTTTTGCAAAAAATCGTGGTAATTTAAGCTGCTTTTTGCTAGTAAATTTATAAAATCATCTAATTTATCTTTCAAATTTACTCTTTTAATTAAATTTTTAATGCTTTGATAGCTTGAGCATAATCATTGCTACCAAATACAAAGCTTCCAGCCACTACTATATCAACTCCAGCAGCATCTAAATCAGATACATTTAGCCCATTTACTCCACCATCTACTTCTATCATACATTTAGCATTTCGTGCTTCTATTAACTCTCTTAATTGTATCGCTTTTGGTAGTACTGATTGGATAAACTTTTGCCCGCCAAATCCAGGATTTACACTCATTAAAAGAACCATATCAACCTCATTTATAATATACTCCAAAGAGCTTACTGGAGTATGCGGATTTAACACTATGGCTGGACTTACTCCATTTTTACGAATATGGTCAATTAATCTTAATGGGTGTTTTTCTTCTTCAATATGAAAACTAATAAATTTAGGCTTTAATGGCAAAAATAGATCAACAAAAAATGGGACATTTTCTACCATTAAATGAATATCAAGTGGCTTTGTAGATGCTTTAGCTACGGCCTCAACAACTAAAGGGCCAATTGTCAAATTCGGCACAAAATGGCCATCCATTACATCTACATGAATCAAATCAGCCCCAGCATCACAAACATCTCTTACTTCCTTAGCTAATGAACCAAAATCGGCCGATAAAATACTTGGAGCTACATACATTTTCTACCTTAAAAATTTATTTAAAAGGATTATTCTACTCAAATTTTAATAAAATTACCTTTAGAATTATAGCTTATTATATATTTTTTGTTATACTTGCGCAATTTTTTATAAGGATAAAATTTGAGAAGTTTGATATTTGTCTTAGTGCTTTTAGTTGCTAGCTTTTGGTACTGGGGAGTACATTTTGGTGTAACTATACTGGCTTTATCATTTTTAATATTTTTTCATGAGCTTGGTCACTTCTTAGCTGCTAAATATTTTGGTGTATTTGTAAAAACCTTTAGCATAGGATTTGGAGAAAAAATTTATAGCAAAAAATTTGGAAATACAACCTACTGCATAAGTGCTATTCCACTTGGTGGATATGTACAGCTAAAAGGTCAAGATGATACAGACCCACGCCATAAAAATTATGATAGCGATAGCTACAATACTCTAAGTCCATTTAAGCGAATTATTATTCTTTTTGCTGGGCCTTTTTTTAATATCTTATTAGCATTTATTTTATATATGATAATTGGATTTATAGGCGTAGAGAGATTAGCTCCAGTTGTTGGTACTACCTTACCAGATTCGGCTGCACTAAATGCCCAAATTCAAAAAAATGATAAAATCCTAGCTATAGATGGAGTTAAAATACAAGAGTGGAATGAGATCAAAAAATATGTAACTACAAAACCTACTAATCTATTAATATTGCGTGATGGAAAAGAGATTAGTATAACTCTAACACCAAAAATTGGCCAGAGTAAAAATATCTTTGGTGAGACTGTGCAGACTCCACTTATTGGTATAACTCCAAGCGGAGAGACTACAACTATATATAATAGTGGTTTTGATAGCATTAAATTTGCCTATAATGAGACTTTAGAAGCTTCAAAACTCATATATAAAGGATTAGAAAAGCTAATTACTGGCGTAGTACCAATCCAAGAGATGGGCGGCATAGTAGCAATGGCTGATATCACTACTAAAGCTAGCCAAATTAGCCTATCTGTGCTTTTAGTAATTGTAGCACTGATATCTGTAAATTTGGGAATTTTAAATCTTCTTCCACTACCAGTACTTGATGGCGGACATATAATATTTAATCTTTATGAGATGATATTTAAAAGACCAGTAAATGAGCGTATATTTGTAGGACTTAGCTATGCCTCTATGGCTTTGCTATTTACTTTAATGGCATTTACTATCATCAATGATATAACTAGATTAGCAGGAGAATAGATGAGTTTAGATAATATTTTAAAAGATATTAATAATAGAGCAAGACTAATTGCTGTAAGCAAAAATGTAACCCAAAATGAGGTAATAGCACTATATAATCAAGGCTTAAGAGAATTTGGTGAAAATAGAGTTCAAGAGTTAAAAAGAAAGAGTGAAATTCTATCAAATTTAGATATCAAATGGCACTTTATAGGTCGATTACAAAGTAATAAAATAAATCAGCTTATATCGCTTCGCCCTACTTTATGGCAAAGTTGCGAAAGCTTAGAGATGGCACTTGAGGTAGATAAAAGATTAAATTATAAACTAGATACACTACTTCAAATAAACTCAGCCAATGAAGAATCCAAGCAAGGCGTAGATCCAAAAGATGCTATAAATATATACAAAGAGATTCAAAATAGATGCAAAAACTTAAATTTAATTGGTGTGATGAGTATTGGCGCTCATAGCGATGATGTAGATGAGATCAAAAAAAGCTTTGAGATTACTAAAGAGATATTTGACTCTTTAAAACCCCATGGAGCTACAATCTGCTCAATGGGGATGAGTGGAGATTTTAAACTCGCTATTGAGTGCGGATCAAATATGATAAGGCTTGGCACAATCTTATATAGCTAAGCTCTTTAAGGGCTTATTAGCCCTTATTTATTACAATTTCATCATTTATAGCATCTATGGTTATGCTATCTCCACTTGCTATCTCATCTTTTAAGATCATATCTGCTATTTTATCTTCTACTAACTCATACAATGCTCTGCGTAGCGGTCTAGCACCATATACTACATCAAATCCAGCTTGCGAGATTAAATTTATAGCATTTTGGCTTAAATTTGCTCTTATACCACGACCAAGCAATGTAGCCTCAAGCTCTTTAAACATTATGCCGACAATTGCCCCTAGCTCATCTTGACCTAGTGGATTAAAGATTATCGTATCATCTAATCTATTTAAAAACTCAGGTTTAAAATACTCTTTTAAAGCTAAATTTATCGCATCTTCTCGCTCTTTACCACTTAAATCCATAATAGCTGATGAGCCAATATTACTTGTTAGAATTATTATTGTATTTTTAAAATCAACAGTAACACCTTTACTATCAGTTGCTCTACCATCATCTAATATTCCAAGCAAGATATTAAATACATCTTTATGAGCCTTTTCTACTTCATCAAATAAAATTACACTATATGGCTTTCTTCTTACTGCTTCAGTAAGTTGTCCACCCTCTTCAAACCCAACATACCCAGGAGGAGCGCCAAGAAGTCTGCTAACAGCGTGTTTTTCCATATATTCGCTCATATCAAATCTTATCATAGCTTTTTCATCATCAAATAAGAACTTCGCCAATGCTTTAGCGCTCTCAGTTTTACCTACTCCAGTAGGCCCAAGGAATAAAAAGCTGCCAATTGGACGATTTTGACTACTTAGACCAGCTTTATTTCGTTTAATTGCTCTAGCTAGAGCGTGCAACGCTTCATCTTGACCAATTACACTTTGTTTTAAATGGTTTTCTATATTTAAATATCTCTCTTTTTCATTTGATAACATTTTGCCAGCTGGTATACCAGTCCATTTACTCAAAATTCCAGCTACCATATCTTCATCTACTTCATTGCGTAATAACACTCCATCTTTTTTCATCTCATTCCATTTAAGCTCTAGATCTGCGATACTCTTTTGTGCTTGAGGAATTTGACTATATCTAAGCTCTGCAACCTTTTCAAATTCGCCCTTTCTTTGATACTCATCAGCTTGCATAGATAAAGAATCAATTAATTTTTTACTTTGACTAATTGAGTCAAACACATCTTTTTCATTTTTAAATTTCATCTCTAAAGAGCTTTTTTTCTCATTTAAATTTGCTAGTTCTTTTTCTATTTGAGTTAGACGCTCACCATTTTTATCCTCGCCCTCCATCTTTAGAGCCTCTTTTTCTACTATTAAGGTCTCTATCTCTCTTTTGGCTTTAGCCAATTCAAATGGCTCACTCTCAATTTGCATTTTTAATTCTGCAGCTGCTTCATCTATTAAATCAATTGCTTTATCTGGCAAGAATCTACCGCTTATATATCTATGGCTTAGTTTTGTAGCTGCTACTAAAGCACTATCAGTGATAGTTACATTGTGATGCACCTCTAGCCTATCTTTTATTCCACGCAAAATTTGAAGTGCTTCATTTACGCTTGGTTCTGCTACATTTACTGGCTGAAATCTTCTTTGAAGTGCAGCATCTTTTTCAAAATACTTTCTATACTCTTTTAGCGTAGTAGCACCTACAGTATGCAGTTCTCCACGAGCTAAGGCTGGCTTTAAGATATTAGCTGCATCCATAGAACCTTCACTAGCACCAGCACCTACTATGGTGTGAATTTCATCTATAAATAATATAATATTTCCAGCTTTTTTTACTTCATCAATTATCGCTTTTAGTCTATCTTCAAACTCACCTCTATATTTTGCTCCAGCAATTAAAGCACTCATATCAAGAGCGATTACTCTTTTATTTGCTAATGTTGCAGGGACTGATTTTTTGACTATTAACTGAGCTAAACCCTCTACAATTGCGGTCTTACCAACGCCTGGCTCACCTAGTAAGATAGGATTATTTTTAGTCTTTCTAATTAGAATTTGCATCATTCTAGTTATCTCTTCATCTCT
>JAFVMP010000187.1 GCA_017506845.1 Campylobacter sp. | reverse complement strand
CTGATTTGACCTTTATCTCCAAGCAAGGTAATACCAACTGCATTGCTTCTAAGTAGTATATCACAGGCTTTAAGAATTCTATCATCATCGCTTTCTGGTAATACTACAGTTTTTGGCTTTTGGGCAGCTTTTTGATAGAGTAGGGTTTCAAATTTAAGAGGAGTTATATAGTTGCTTTGAGTATTTTTAATCTCATCAATGCTTTTTAATGATTTAAATCCAAGCAGTTTAGCTTTATAAGCAGTTTGATTGCTAAGCAAAAATGGAGCATTTAAATTGCGAGCAAGCAATGAATCAAGCAGTTCATCGCCAGATCCAATTATTATTATAAACTCAGCCTTAATGCTACTGAATTTATCCATTACAGCTTTGATTAGTTCATTTTCTTTGCCTAAATTTAGTAGAGTGATTGCTTCATTAAGAGTGAAAACCTTAAATTCGTCATCATCGCTGATGGGTAAAATCGTAACACCTTGGCTAAATTTAGAGCTTAAAACATCTCTAAATTCATCATTTTCATAGTCGCTTTTTAAGATATAAATTGATTTTAGCATTGTTTTATCCTATATTTGGTATCATTTTGTGGTATTATTAGTATATTGTATCATAAAATTGAGAGTTATTTATGAAAAAAGTTTCTTTTTTTACACTAATTTGCGTTGCAGGCATTGGGCTTGGCGGTTGTACAACTGGGGCTGATCCACACATTTCAATGGCGCCACCAACATATGTAGAAGAGTTGCCAAGTCGTGTTCAAGGTAATGGAGTAGGAAATCCTGGAAGTTTATTTGGTAAAGGGGATAATCCGCTATTTTCTGATAGAAAAGCGATGAATGTCAATGATATCGTAACGGTTATAATCAGAGAAAACGCCAATCAAAGCTCACAGGCTGATCGCTCAACCTCTAAAGATAGCCTAACATCGCTAAAAGGCGGAGCATTTACTACGCCTGAAGGCTCACCATTAAAAGGACCACTAAATGATATTAATAAAATAGCTGGTATAGGATTTAGCGCTGGAAGTGGTAGTAGCTATTCAGGAGGGGGTTCAACTAGTAGAACTGAGGCATTTACTACGACGATTTCAGCTAGGATTATTAAGGTTTTAAGTAATGGTAATTACTTTATCGAAGGTAGTAAGGAAATTTTGCTAAATAATGAAAAACAGATAATGCAAATTAGTGGAGTGATTCGTCCATACGATATTAGCCAGTATAATGAGATTGAATCTAGACATATATCTGATGCTAAGATTTTATATCGTACAGAAGGTGATTTGCAGCGTGCGACTGATAAGCCGTGGGGAACTCGTGTTTTAGAGACAATTTGGCCATTTTAATTTATTAATTTATTAAATTTATAATTGCTAGGGTAGTAATTTTATTGCCTTAGCAATTAAATTAACTAAATTTAGTATAAATAGCAGATAGATACCTATTATCTACTAAGGCAAATTTGCAATAACTCAAAATAGCTTTAAATTTGCTCTTTGCTTTTTTCAAGTACTGAGCAGAGTCTAACTCCATACAAAAATATAATCCACGATATATATATCCAAAGTATAAAAAATAGCAAAATAGAAAATGAGCCATATATACTAGCGTAAGTTTTATTATAAAATGAGTATTGGATAAAGCCCCATTTTGAGAGCGACCAAGCTAGTGAGCTAATAAATGAGCCAATAGCTATGCTTTTAAATGATAATTTTTTGTTGATACTAATTAGATATGTAATAGCAAAAATTGCCCAGATTATAATATGAGGAAATATAGCTAGAAAATTTATCGAACTGGTAAATTCACTGCTTTTTAGTGCGTTTTGGATAAAATTTGAGAGCCAAAATGAAAGACCTAATCCAAGAGGCATAAGGGTAGTAAGTGTCCAGTAATTACTAAGACTTTGCCAAAATCCCTTTTGAGGTAGATTTGAAATTTTAGAGATAACATAGTCATATTCATTAAAAAATAATAAACTAGTAAAAAATATCGCCACAACTCCCATCACTCCAAGTGAGCTAGAGTTGCTTAAAAATTGATCTAGATATTGAGTGATATTTTGGCTTGGAAGTAAATTTGAGTAGATAAATTCCTTTATCTTAGCATAATAATCAGTAAAATTTGGCATAGTAGTAAAAATGCTAAGCGATACAAAAATAATAGGAATTATTGAAAGTAAAGTGTGAAAGCTAAGACTAGAAGCAAAATGAAATATCTGCTTATCTCTTAGCTCTTTTATAATAATCTTAGCAATTTTTTTAGCTTCTTGCATTAAAGTCCCATTTTAAATGGATTGAGTATATTATTTGGATCAAAGGCTTTTTTGATTGATCTAAATAGCTCCATCTCTCCATCACTAAATGCTAAATGCATAAAAGGAGCTTTTGATATTCCAATGCCATGTTCGCCACTTAAAGTACCGCCAAGCTCAACAGTAGCCTTAAAAATTTCAGTAATAGCCTCATGGCCTCTTTCTACAGCTTTTGGATCAGATTTATCTACCATCACATTTGTATGGACATTGCCATCGCCTGTATGGCCAAAGCATGGAGTAACTACATCATATTTGGCTGAAATTTGAGCTATTTTATCAAGAAGCTCAGGAAGCTTAGAGCGTGGAACAGTGATATCTTCATTTAGTTTTAGGCTACCATACATTGTGATTGCTTGAGAGCAGTTGCGTCTAGCAAACCATATATCAGCACTCTCTTGTTCATCTTTTGCTACTTTAAAATCTATAGCTCCATTTTGCATAAAGCAATCTTTGATAATTGCTAAATCTCCATCAATTACATCTAAATTTGGACCATCAACATCGCTAATTAATATCGCTCCAGCATCAGTTGGTAAGCCTTTGTTGAATTTTTGTTCAACTGCTTTAATGCTTAAAGAATCTAAAAACTCCATAGCCACAGGAGTTACACCAGCTGCCATTGTTTTATATACAGCATTCATAGCTGAATTTACACTTGGGAATACTCCCATTGCTGTTTTTTTGAATTTAGGTTTGGCAATTAATTTTAAAGTGATTTCTGTGATTACTGCTAGGCTTCCTTCACTTGCAATTAAGATACCAGCGATATTGTATCCAGCTACATCTTTGATTGTTCTTTTGCCTGCTCTTATAATCTCTCCATTAGGTAGCACAGCACGCAAGGCCATTACATAATCTTTGGTAATTCCATATTTTGCAGCACGCATTCCACCCGCATTTTCACTTACATTGCCGCCTATACTGCTATAATTTTCACTAGCTGGATCTGGTGGATAAAATAGTCCTACTTCTAGCGCAGCCTTTTGTAAATCCATATTGATCACACCTGGTTGAACCACAGCAACCATATTTTGCATATCTATTTCAAGAATTTTATTCATATGCTTTTCAAAACTTAAAACTACGCCACCGCTACTAGCTAAAGCTCCGCCAGTAAAGCCACTTCCAGCACCTCTTGGGACGATTATTATACTGTTTTCATTGCAATATTTTAAGATTGCGCTTACATCGTTTTCATCTCTTGGAAATAAAACGCCATCTGGTTCATAGCGTTTTTTGGTCGCATCATAGCAGTAGGCGATCTGGTGAGCTTTGTCAAATTTGGCATTATCTTTACCTATTAAATTCTCAAAATATTTTATATGTTTAGAATCCATACTTATCCCCTTATCTAGCTAAAAGTTTCTTGTAATATTTATCATAATTGCCAATTTTAGCACCATCAAGTTTCCAAAATACTGTATCTATATTTTTAATTCTTGTATAAAATGGTACTTCATAATAATCTACACTGCCAGTTTTAAAGCTTTGTAGAACTTCAAAGCTACCACAATCAGCAAAAACAGCCTCATTATCAAGTGCTATAAATATAAGTCCGGCTGCATTTTGTGCGCACATTTTGCGAAAATCAGATCGGCTTGGGTTTGGCTTATACTCATAGCTTAAATAAGCAGCTACAATATCAGGATGGATAAAATCAATATTACTAAAAGCTTTAGTAACTTGATCATAAATTTCTTTATTTGGGACTACGATTAAAGATCTATTATACATAAAATTTAAAATTACTTCATCGCCAGCTTGCGGCAAGATAGTAGGGAGTGGAAGTGCTGTTTGTTTAAGTTGGTCAAATAGCTCAAATCTTAAATTTGCATAGCCATCTTTTTTGCTAGTTACAACTGCTCTGGCTATTATGGTTTTGCTACCATCTTTTAATTTGTGTAGCACAATACCACTTGAACCAACTATAAAACTATCATTATCTATAATTGTAGCGCCACCTTGATTGGTATTTAAAATTAGATTGTAGCTTGGTTTTAAGTCAAATTTAGCACCAAAACCAAGTGAGCATATAGCAAAGATTAAAACTATAATTTTTTTCAATTTATATCCCCTTTTGATACTTTTTATAAATTTGGCCATAATTATATCTTAGTTTGGGTAAATGTTTGCAATGTGTAAATAATTTTGAGTTATAATTACAATATTAATCTGCTTCTATTAAGGTTTTTGATGAAAAAATTTATCTTATCTAT
>JAFVMP010000186.1 GCA_017506845.1 Campylobacter sp. | reverse complement strand
TCTAATATAAAATTTTACTTAAATTCAGCTTTATTTAAGCTAATCTCGCTATAATTCCAACTCTTAAAATTAATATAGATAAAAGGCAAGATTATGACAAATATAACAAAGCCAAATGAAGTAAAACGTGATTGGATCGTTTTAGATGCTTCTGGAAAGAGATTTGGTAGATTGCTAACTGAAGCTGCTACACTACTTCGTGGTAAACATAAGCCAGGATTTAGCCCAAATGTTGATTGTGGCGATTATGTAATAATCATCAATGCTAGTAAAGCAGAATTTACAGGCGCTAATAAGGCTGAAGCAAAACTATATCACAGACATTCAGGATATTTTGGTAGCGTAAAAAGTGAAAAATTTGGCGATTTACTAGCTAATAAACCTGAAAAACTTTACAAATTAGCAGTTCGCGGTATGTTACCTAAAACAAAATTAGGCAAAGAGATGCTTAAAAAATTAAAAATCTATGCTGGTAGTGAGCACCCACACACTGCACAAATAGCTAAAGAAGGAAAATAATAATGGCAACAACATACGCAACAGGTAAAAGAAAAACAGCAGTTGCTAAAGTTTGGGTAAAACCAGGTAGCGGCAAAATTACAGTAAATGGTATGGATCTAAATAGCTGGCTAGGTGGACATGAAGCTATCAAGCTTAAAGTTGTTCAACCACTATTAGTTACAAAACAAGAAACTTCTATGGATATTACTGCTACAACTTTAGGCGGTGGATATTCAGCTCAGGCTGAGGCGCTTCGCCATGGTATCTCTAGAGCTTTAGCTTCTATCGATGTTACATTTAGAGCAGCTCTTAAACCTCAAGGTCTTCTAACACGTGATAGTCGTGTTGTTGAACGTAAAAAATATGGTCGCAGAAAAGCAAGAAGAAGCCCACAATTCTCAAAAAGATAATATCTTTATTCAAATTTCCAAAAGCCTTTTTAGGCTTTTGGGGCTATTTAATTTAAACAAATCATAATTTTAAGCTCGATTAAATTCTAATTTTTCTATGTTTAGTAAAAATTTATAATAAATTTTCATTAAGTTAAAATTGATCAAGTATAATTTTGCTGTCCAACAGATAAACCTCCTTTTTGTAATAGTTTCGGAGCTTAAATTTAGCTCCGATCTTTTTATTATATTTTTATATTTTTATATTTTTATTAATAATTTATATTTTTTTAAACTTATTTACTGTATTATTTTGCATCTATTTTATAACTAATTTTTAAGGAAAAATAAAAATGAAAAAGATCCTTTTAGCACTTTGTGCTGCTTCGGCAATGTTTGCTAACAATAGCTATGAGCTTACTATCGTCGGTGGGTATGCGCATCCAGAGGGCACTCAAGGAATTGATGATCAAAAATTAATGGGTTTAAGATTGGCTAGAAATCTAGATTTATCATGGTTAAGTCAGCTTGAATTAGGCTTTGATTACACTCCAAAAGCTACATTTGAACACAATAATGGTAAATCAGTAGGATATGATACAAATATTGCTAGATACTATTTAAATTTAGTAAAAGACTTTGCTATTACAGATAAATTTTCTATCTATGCATTAGCTGGTGCTGGATATCAAGATTTAAGCAAAGAAGCAAATGATGCAAATGATGATGGATTTGGTCAAGCTGGTCTTGGGCTTAAATTTAATGTAGTTGATAATTTTGCTATTAAACTAGAAGCAAGAGATGCTATAACTTTCAAAGATGGTGCTAATACATTTTTATACACTTTAGGCTTTGCTAGTGGATTTGGTGGTGGTGCTAAGGCTGAGCCTGAAGCTACTTCAACTGCAGTAGAGTCAGTTGTAGCTCAAACAGTTGATGGCGATGATGATAATGATGGAGTATTAAATAGCAAAGATCAATGCCCTGGCACTCCAGCTGGTGCTATTGTTGATGAAAATGGCTGTGAAAAGGTAATTAGATTGAGTCTAAGTGCAAATTTTGAATCTGATAGCGCAACGCTAAGCCCAGAATATATTGCAAAAATAGATGAAGTAGCAAAAGTATTGGTTCAAAATAGTGAGTATAAAGTTTTATTAGAAGGCCATACTGATGCTACTGGTTCAGAGGAATATAACCAAAAATTATCAGAAAAAAGAGCTCAAGCAGTAGCAGCAGAGCTAATCAAAATGGGTGTTAGCAAAGATAGAATTCAAACAATCGGTTATGGAGAGTTATCACCAATTGCTACAAATAAAACTAAAGAAGGTCGTGCGCAAAATCGCCGCGTTGATGCTAAATTTAGAAATTAATCATGCAGATTATAACTGATTTTGATTATACGGTCATATTGGCACTTGTTGCCAAATATGGCCTTCGATTATTTTTTTCACTTCTTATATTTTTTATTGGTAAGTGGATTGTTGCTAGGATTTGTTCTCTTTTACAAAAAGTTATCTATAAGGCTAAAATTGATGAGTTAATAGCTAGCTTTATTATTAACTCTGCTAAAACTATTCTTTTAATTGTTGTTATAATTGCTGCACTTGCTAATCTTGGGATTGAAACTACATCATTTGTAGCTATGCTTGGAGCCATTGGGCTTGGTATTGGTATGGCGTTTAAAGACTCATTTGGCAATATTGGAGCTGGTATTTTGATCGTATTTTTTAGGCCATTTAAGATCGGAGATAGCGTAGATATAGGCGGACATATTGGCGTTGCTAGTGAGTTAAATTTATTTAGTACTTGTGTTATTACTGCTGATGGTAAAAGCGTTATTATCCCAAACCAACAGGTGATGAACGGTAAGATTATAAATTTCTCTTTAACTCCTACAAGGCGTATAGACCTACTATTTAGCGTAGATTATAAAGATGATCTAAAATTAGCCAAAGAGATAATCATAAATATAGCAGAACAAAACAAGCTAATTCTAAAAGAGCCAGCCCCTAGTGTATCAGTTGCTGCTTTAGGAGCTCATAGTATAGATTTAATCGCTAAGGTTTGGGTGCTTAATGAAGATTATGCAAAAGTCAATTCAGATATGCTAGAAAGTGTTAAAATAGAGTTTGATAATGCAGGAATTAGTATCCCATATCCTCAGTTAGTTACTCATCATATATATGACCAAAAGGATGAGAATGAGCTTTAAACCTACAATTTTATTTGACCTTGATGGCACGCTGATTGACTCAACTGATGCTATTGTAAATGGATTTTACAAAGCCTTTAAAGAGCATAATCTTGCTAAGCCATCAAAGGAGCAAATTTGCTCTTTTATTGGCCATCCTTTGGAGTATATGTTTGGCTCTCTTGGTGTACCAAACCATCTAATATCTAATTTTATCGCAGTTTATAAAGAGGATTATAGACAAAATTATCTAGCTCAAACTACGCTTTTACCCGGGGCTTTTGAGGCTGTTAATATTGCTAGCGAGTTTGCAAATTTAGGAGTTGTTACTACAAAAACTTCGTTATATTCTAAAATATTACTTGAAAATCTTGGAATTTTAAAATATTTTAGCGTTGTAATTGGCAGAGATGATGTTATTAATCCAAAGCCAGATCCAGAGCCTATCTTAAAAGCATTAAAAGCTATAAACGCAACTGCATCAAATGCCTATATGATCGGCGATACTCCTATGGATGCTAAAGCAGCCAAGAGTGCTGGAGTATTTAGTATAGGCGTAACATGTGGATATGAGAGCAAGGAGATTTTAGAGTTAAATTGCGATTATGTCTGCTGCGATACTTTAAGTGCGGTAGAGTATATTAAAATATATAAGCAACAATCTTAAATTTAATCCAAAAATATATCCAATTTATCAATAATTCATTGAAAATCTATTTAAAACTTAGAAATTAGTTAAAGAAATTTAGCTAATTTCTTTTGGTTATTTTATTATAAAATTCCTATAAAATCTTACTTTAATC
>JAFVMP010000185.1 GCA_017506845.1 Campylobacter sp. | reverse complement strand
GATGAACATTTTAACTCTGATTTTGTATTTAAAAGATTTTTACCTTCTACTAATGGCACGATAGATAGTCTAAATAGAATACTATTTCAAAGTCCTATAATCAACCTTACAAGTAGTAAATTTCAAAAACAAAAACTACCGCTAACTCCAATTGATATCTATAAAAAAGCTGGATATAGAGTTGTCTTTGCTTATGCTGGTAATGCTGCTTGGTATAATATAAACTACTTCTTAAAAGCTCAAGGTGTAAATGAGATTATAGATGAGACTATACTAATGCAAGAGTATAAAAATGCCAAAGAGTCTAAGCATCCATATGGGATAAAAGATGAGTATATGTATAACAAGATTTATGAGATTTTTAATAATGCAACCAAACCAACTCTAATTATCTCTCTTGGGATTTCAAATCATCCTCCATATTTGCACAAAGGTAAAAATGAGTTAAATTTAGATCTAAATAGCTCTGAGATTAGTCGCTACTCTACTGACTATAAAGCACTATTAAACGCATATAGCTATGCAAATAACAGCTTTGGAGATTATTTAAATAAGATCAAAAATAGCAAATTCAAAGATAATATAATAGTAGCTGCATCTGGCGATCATGCAAATAGAGAGTATAAATTTGATCACAAAAATGAGAGCGCCTTTGGGATTAGTGTGCCATTTTATCTATATATTCCACAAGTTTTACAAAATGATATCTACTATGATAAAAATAGAATTGGCTCGCATAAAGATATATTTCCAACTCTATATAATCTTAGTCTAAATAATACTAAATATCTAAATATCGGTGGTAGAGATATGTTATCTAGACCTAATAATACTGAGATGGAGTTTGCAATGCATATAAATGTCTGGGCTGATAATGATGGCATATATCCAATATCAAGCACTAAAGGATATAGATATCAAAACTCAAATACATTAAAAAATAGTAATGATAGCTTTGAGCTTGATGAATCAAAAGCTCAGTTTCATAAGCTATATGAAGAGTTTAGTTACTATCAGTTAGCTTGGAGATTAGGATTGATTAAGTAGTTAAATTTGATAAAATAAATAAACCCGCTATATAAAGCGGGTTTTATAAATTAGTTTTCTAATTTGTAGTTTTCAATTAGATTGAAGTTTAGATATTTATAGATCTCATCTTCTTTTCCTGCTAGTTTAGCTGGAACAATCTTCATATACTCTTCTACACTTGGTAATCTACCTAGCATAGCACATACTGCAGCTAGCTCAGCAGAACCTAGATAAACTTGAGCGCCCATACCCATACGGTTATCGAAGTTTCTTGTAGAAGTTGAGAATACAATTGCATTATCTGCAACTCTTGCTTGGTTACCCATACATAGTGAGCAGCCTGGAACCTCTGTTCTAGCACCTGCAGCACCAAATAGTGAATATCTACCTTCAGCTCTTAGCTGTGCTTCATCCATTTTTGTAGGTGGAACAACCCATAATCTAGTAGGCACTTGACCTTCACCTTTTAGAACTTCTGAAAGCGCTCTATAGTGACCGATATTTGTCATACAGCTACCAACAAATACTTCATCAATATTTTTAGGGCGTTTAGGGTCATTTAAAATTTCACTTAGTGTAGCTACATCATCTGGATCATTTGGACATGCAAGAATTGGCTCAGTAATCTCATCCATATTAATTTCAATTACAGTGTGATATTTTGCATTTTTATCAGCTTGTAGTAGCTCTGGATTTTCTAGCCATTGTTTCATCTTATCACGGCGACGAGCTAGAGTCTTATCACTACCATATCCAGCTTCAATCATAGCATCAATAAGAGCGATATTTGATTTTAGATACTCTATTACTGGCTCTTTATTTAAAGTAATTGCACATGCTGCAGCACTTCTTTCTGCACTTGCATCGCTTAATTCGAATGCTTGTTCAACTTTTAGATCAGGTAGTCCTTCAATCTCTAAAACTTTACCAGCAAATACATTTACTTTACCTTTTTTCTCTACTGTTAGTAGACCTTTTTTGATCGCATAGTATGGAATTGCATTTACTAAATCTCTTAGAGTAATACCAGGTTGCATTTTACCAGTAAATCTTACTAGTACAGATTCAGGCATATTTAGCGGCATTGAACCTAAAACAGCAGCAAAAGCTACAAGACCAGAACCAGCTGGGAAGCTAATACCAATTGGGAAGCGTGTATGAGAGTCTCCACCAGTACCAACGCTATCTGGTAAAACCATTCTATTTAACCATGAGTGGATAACTCCATCACCTGGTTTTAAGCTTACACCACCACGACTAATCATAAAATCAGGTAGAGTTTTATGCATTAAAGCATCAGTTGGTTTTGGATATGCTGCTGTATGACAGAAGCTTTGAAGTACAAAATCAGCTGAGAAACCAAGGCTTGCAAGCTCTTTAATCTCATCTCTTGTCATTGGACCAGTTGTATCTTGACTACCTACTGTTAGAGTAATAGGCTCAACATACATACCAGGGCGAACGCCATCGATACCACATGCACGGCCAACCATTTTTTGAGCTAATGTATAGCCTACGCTCTCATCAGTTGCTGGTTGAGCTGGTTTAGTAAAGATATCTTCAGTACCCATATTTAATTCAGCTCTAGCTTTTGCACATAGACTTCTAGCAATAATTAATGGAATTCTACCACCAGCTTTTACTTCATCTTTTAATGTATTTGG
>JAFVMP010000184.1 GCA_017506845.1 Campylobacter sp. | reverse complement strand
TTCGGGCGAGCCGATATTTTATACTAATGCTAATGGCGAAGTGATTTATGGGGCAGCGATTCGTAATCATATGCTAGAGATGAGTAATGTGGATTTGGGTGTATCGCTAACTGATATGATTGTTATGCAAAAGATGTTTGACGCTAGTTCAAAATCAATAACAACTGCTGATGAGATGATAAAAAATGCTATAAATATGAAACGCTAGATTTAGCGTTTCAAGCTTTTATTTTAACTATAATTTAGTAGAAATCTTAATTGTTTTTCTTCTTATAAATACTACTATATCCCAAATTTGAAATATATTTTATAATAAATTTAATTTTAAATTAAATAACTAATCTCTATTTTTAATCTCGTTTTTTTTGATAACCTACCGCCAAAGTTTCGCAGGAGAGATTATGCAGATAAAAGTTAATAAATTTGTTAGAGAGTATTTAGAAGAGTTTAATGTATTAATGATCTATTCAAATGGCAAGATTTGTCGCTACAAAGATGATGAAATGATAAATGTCCCAGATAGTGGTTTTATGGAAGAATACTCTACTATATATAGAGGTAATAATGCTTGTCAAATGGGGAGTTTTAGCTATTCAAATGCGATTATTCCTAGATTGGATATCAAAATGGGAAGGTATTGCTCTATTGCTGTTGGGTTAAATTTCATAGCAGGAAAGCACCCTTTGGATACTATTTCAACTTCAACTTTTATCTGTGAGCCAAATTTTTTTAAAGATGCTAGTATAGAGCGTATCAAAAAGCCATATACGCATACTCCGTATGGTGTGCTAGTCCCACCGCCAGGGCCAACTATTTTTGAAAATGATGTCTATATATGCACGAATGCTCTATTAAAGCCAGGGATTACACTTCACACAGGCTGCGTAGTGGCTCAAAATGCCATCGTGACTAAGGATGTCCCGCCATATGCTATAGTGGGTGGAAGTCCAGCTAGAATCCTTAAATACCGCTTTGATGAGCCTACGATTAAAAGACTTTTGAGGTTAAAATGGTGGGAATATCACTTTGCTGATTTTGATGGGATAGATGCCAAAAAAGATATAAATTACTATTTAGATGAGTTAGAGAGTAGAATTCAAAATCACGCTATAAAACCATTTAATCCTGGAAAAATGGAATTTAAAGAGTTAATACAAAGAAGCAAACAACCAGTTTTAGTAGCTACGCCATCACAACCACCAAAATCAACCACACCACAACCAACCTCGCAAGAGCAGATAAACTCACTCAAAGAAGAGATAAATAAAAAAGATAAGGCTATAAAAGAATTTAGCGATAGATTAAGCGCCCAAGAAGCCAATCTAAAATCTACAAATGAAATTTTACGCAAAAAGGATATGGAGATCAAAAATTTAGAGATAACTAGCCAAAACATTAAAAACCATCTAAGCTACAAATTAGGAGCTGCCCTAATAAAAGCAAATAAAAACTGGTATAAAGGTGGATATATTAAATTTATATTTGAAGCCATAAAAATCAAAAACGAGCATAAAATAAAATAAATTTAGCCCAAAAATGGGCTAAATTTAAATATTCTCTTACGCTTCTAAAATTGCGCCATTGCTAGCATTGGTTACTAGTTTTTGGTATTGTCTTAGCCATCTGCTATCTACTACCTTGCCAGCATATTGCCATTTAGCTTTTCTGTTTTCTATCTCTTCATTGTTCAATCTTACATTTATACTATAATTATCTACATCGATGTCAATTATATCACCATCTTCTAGTAGTCCTATCATACCGCCTTCAGCAGCCTCTGGGCTTACATGGCCGATACTTAGACCTCTAGTTGCACCGCTAAAGCGTCCATCGGTAATAAGTGCCACATCAGCGCCAAGACCACGCCCCATTATAAGGCTAGTTGGACTTAGCATCTCTTGCATTCCTGGACCACCTTTTGGCCCTTCATAGCGAAGTACTACTACATCGCCTTTGCCCACTTTACCGCTGCTTATGCCTTCTATAGCTTCATCTTGAGAGTTAAAGCATACTGCCTTACCGCTAAATTGTCTTGAGCCTACTATTCCAGCAGTTTTTATAACGCAGCCTTGCTCAGCTAAATTACCAAATAAAATTGCCAAACCACCAACTTTTGAGTAAGCATTATCTACGGTTCTAATTACTTGAGTGTCTTTTATATCTGCATCTTTGATTCTTTCTAAAATGGTTTGACCCTCTATATTTAAAGCGTCTAAATTTAGCAAGCTACTATCAAATTTGGCAATTTCATTAATAACTGCACTCAATCCACCAGCTCTACCGATATCTTCCATATGGACAGTTTGTAGGCTTGGAGCAATTTTGGCAATATGCGGCACGCTACGGCTAATATCATTAAGCTTAGCTATATCTAATGGAGCGCCGGCTTCACGGCTAATTGCTAGCATATGAAGAATAGTATTTGAGCTACCACCCATTGCCATATCTACTACCATTGCATTATGAATTGATTTAGCGTTGATTATATTTCTTATTTTATATTTATCATCTAAAGCAATTTGGCAAATTCTACGAGCTGCAGCTCTTATTAACTCTTCACGCTCTTTGGTTAGGGCTAAAATTGTGCCATTACCCTCAAGTGCTACACCCATTGCTTCACATAGAGTATTCATAGAGTTTGCTGTAAACATTCCACTACAGCTGCCGCCACCTGGACATGCATTACACTCTATATGCTTTAACTCTTTTTCATCTATCTGATTTGTCTCAAATGCTCCTACGGCTTCAAAGGCTGAGTTAAGGTCTAGAGCTTCGCCGTGAAGTCCTACACCAGCAGCCATTGGCCCGCCGCTTACAAATATAGTAGGCACATTAACTCTTAAAGCTCCCATTAACATACCTGGGACAATTTTATCGCAGTTTGGCATACATACTAAAGCGTCTAAGCAGTGTGCGTTCATTACAGTTTCTACTGAATTTGCTATAATTTCACGACTAGGAAGAGAATATAGCATTCCGCCATGACCCATGGCAATTCCATCATCTACGCCAATACAGTTAAATTCAAATGGTATGCACCCATTTTTACGAATTTCATCTTTTAGGATTTTAGAATATTTATCAAGAAAAAAATGTCCCGGAATAATCTCTATAAAGCTATTTGCTATCCCAATAAATGGCTTATTAAAATCCTCATCCCTAAGCCCTGTGGCTCTTAGTAGAGATCTGTGCGGGGTTCTTGTATATCCCTTTTTTATATCATCACTTCTCATTATAACTCCTTTAATCTATCTCTTTTTTTGGTTTGCATAGTAAAAATAGGTATATATAGCCTACTGCACCAGCTGTAAAACTAGCTAGTAATATTGCAAGCTTATCAGCATGGTAAAATGCTGAACTATCATGATAAGCTAGTGCGCCAACAAATAAACTCATAGTAAAGCCAATGCCAGTTAGAATGCATACTCCATAGAATTGCAGCCAGTTAGAACCTTCAGGAAGTTTAGCAAATCCAAGCTTGATAAAGATAAAGCTAAATAAAAATACGCCAAATTGCTTACCAAAAAATAGGCCAAAGAAAATTCCCATACCTACCGAATTTATCAGCTGTTTAGGATCGACTCCGGCTAATCCTACACCAGCATTTACGAATGCAAATACTGGCAAGATAAAATAGCTTGTAACGCCGTGAAGATCTTTTTCAAGCTCTTCTAGCATATTTTTACCCTCTTTATCAACCATCGGGATAAAAAATGCTGCTACAACTCCAGCAATAGTTGCGTGTACGCCACTTTTTAGTACGCTAAACCATAATATCATAGTTAATACTAAAAAGACTGATTTTTTGCTAATTTTTAGGCGATTTAGGATAAATAGCACGATCAAACACGCAATTGCTACACCAAAAGATAGCGGTGAGAGTTCAGAAGTATAAAATAGAGCTATAATTACAATCGCACAAAGGTCATCAATAATAGCTAATGTTAGCAAGAAAATCTTAAGCGAGCTAGGAACTCTTTTGCCAAGTAGCATAAGCACGCCAAGAGCAAAAGCAATATCAGTCGCTGTTGGAATCGCCCAGCCTCTAATAGCAAAATCATCACCATGATTAAATCCCCAAAAAATCAGTGCTGGACAGATAACTCCACCAAGTGCGCCAATTATTGGAAGTGCGATTTGGCTAGGATTTGATAGTTCGCCATCTACAATTTCACGTTTAAGCTCAAGCCCAACAACAAAGAAAAATATTGCCATAAGTCCATCATTGACCCATAAAATCAGCGGTTTTGCTAGAGTAAATTCTCTAAAACCAATACTAAATTCAGATCTTAGAATTTCTTGATAAAAGTGACTTAAAAAGCCATTTTGAAAAATTAGAGCTAAAATCGTAGCAATAACTAGCAAAACGCCACTAAAACTCTCATGTTTGACGAAGTTTTTGATAAAATTTAAACTCATTTTTACTCCTATCTTATGATCTCTTTTATTAGTAGTTGAGGGGTGATTAACCCACGAAATGAATTTTTAGCAATTGTTACTAAGATATCGATGCTTTCACCACTTTTTGGTAAGTAGTCAAAGTTAAAAAATATCGCTTCTAGCGTTTTGCTATCTTTTTGCAGTATGATTTTTAAGTGAGATTCCTCCTTGCCAATTTTCTTAGCTGATTTTACCATTGCGCCTTTTAGCTCAAAAAGAGGGCGTGGATTTTTCTGTCCATACGGCTCAAAAAATTCCAAAATCTCTATTAGCTCATAATCAATCGCTTCAGGGTTAATCTGTCCTAAAATCTCATCATTTGTGCTAAAATCATATAGTTCTTGCAAAAAGCAAGATTGATTTATTGCAGTTTTAAATTTGTTTAAATTAGCACTTTCTATCACTATTCCAGCAGCGCCTTTATGCCCACCATATCCACATAGTAAAGACTCTTGAGAGGCAATTAGCGAAAGAATATCAAATTTACCAACACTCCTAGCACTGCCTTTAGCTCTTTCTCCATCGATACTAAAGACAATTGCAGGCTTTTTATATTTTTTAGCCAAGCGACTTGCGACAATTCCGATAACTCCCTCGTGCCACTCATTACCCCATGTAACGATAATATCTTCATTTTCATCTATATCGTTTTGGCTAGATTCAAAAAGCGCTTTTTCTTGAGCTTTGCGTGAGGCATTGAATTCGCAAATTTTATCTAGATATCCATTGGCTTCTTTTAAATTTCTAGAGCGTAAAAACTCATATGATATGGTTGCATCATCTATTCTGCCTGCTGAGTTTATTAGCGGAGCAATTAAAAAGCTAATATCATCAAATTCAAATTTCTCTTTATTATAGTAATTTTTTATCGCTTCAAAACAGGCTCTTTTGCTAGAGTTTATCCGTGCTAATCCTAAACGGACTAAAATTCTATTTAAATCTCTTAACTCCATCATATCTGCTATTATAGCTAGAGTTAAAAGATCAAGAAATTTGGCCATATCATAGTTTCTTAGTTCACATACCTCTTTTAGTGCGCCAATTAAATACCAAGCTACTTGAGCGCCGCAAATTTCGATATTTGGAAATGGGCAGTTAGCTTGCTTTGGATTGATTATAGCGTAAGCTTGTGGCAAAATAGGCGGTGGCATATGGTGATCTGTGATTATTAGATCAATTCCTTTTTGTTTGCAAATAAGCGCAGCTTCATTAGCGCTAATTCCATTATCTACAGTTATTATCAAGGTAGCGTGGTCTAACTCTTTTACGATATCTTCATTTAGGCCATATCCATCTTTAAATCTATTTGGAATTTTGATAATAAAATTAGCAGACATATCAGTTAAAAACTCAGCCATTATAGCTGTGCTTACAATTCCATCTACATCATAATCACCAACAACAGCAATCAATTCATCATTTTGAATCGCCTCTTTAATTCTTTTGGCCGCCTTGAAAGTATCTTTTAACTCACAAGGCAGTGGAATTTCGGAGAGTTTAGTATGGATATCGTTACTAAAACGACTACTTAATAGCTCTTTGATTGCCTCTTTATCTAGCATTTTTATATTCTATTCCAGCTTTTATAAATCCTAGTATTGCAGGGTTTGGCTTGGTTAATCTAGATGTAAATTCTGGATGAAACTGAACACCTAGGAAAAATGGATGATCTTTGATCTCTACAGCTTCTATAAGTCCATCACTCTCACCGCTTACTATTAGGCCGGCTTTTTCAAATTCGGCTCTATATTTTGGGTTTGCCTCATATCTATGGCGGTGACGCTCTTTGATCTTAGTTGTATTGTTGTATACTTTTGCTAGCAATGAGCCTTTTAATACATTACACTCATATCCGCCAAGTCTCATAGTACCACCAAGTGGGCTTGTGTGAGTTCTTAGCTGTTTATTTCCATTTGCATCAATAAAGCTATCTATTAGATATATAATAGGATTTTTGCAATTCTCATCAAATTCGATTGAGTTTGCATCTTCTAATTTTAGTACATTTTTAGCAAATTCTATCATACTTAATTGCATACCAAGACAGATTCCTAGATATGGAATTTTATTCTCTCTTGCAAATTTAATCGCTTCTATCTTGCCGCTTACACCACGAGATCCAAATCCTCCAGCTACTAGTATAGCATCAGATTCCTTTAGTGTATCAGATACATTATTAGAATCTATTTTTTCACTATCGCACCATTTTATATTTACTCTTGTATCTAAATTGGCTCCAGCATGAATAATGCTTTCAGTTAAGCTTTTATAGCTCTCTTTTAGGTCTATATATTTACCTACAAATGCAAGATTAACCTCTGTGCTAGGAGCTATTACTCTTTTTACTAGATTATCCCAGTTTTGCATATTTGGCTTAGGATTTTTAAGATTTAAATTTTGAGCTATTGGCTCAAGGATATTTTGATTTAAAAAGCTTAATGG
>JAFVMP010000183.1 GCA_017506845.1 Campylobacter sp. | reverse complement strand
TAGGCCAAAAGGATAAGAGTTGATACGCATAAAAAACCTAAAAAAATATTATGATAAACATCTTACTATAAATGATGTTAGTTGCGAGATAAAGCCTGGTGAAATTTTTGCTATTGTTGGTCACAGCGGAGCTGGAAAAAGCACGCTTTTACGCTGCATTAATGGGCTTGAAGATTATCAAGATGGCAGTCTAAAAGTATTTGATAAAGAAATTTCGCAACTAAATGAACAAGGTCTAAGAGAGTTAAGAAAAGATATAGGGATGATTTTTCAACACTTTGCCTTAATGAGCAGAAAGACCGTATTTGAAAATGTTGCTATGCCACTAGTTATGTGGGGATGGAATAAAAATGATATTAAAAACAGGGTTGAAGAGCTACTAAAACTAGTCGGCCTAGAATCAAAGGCAAATAGCTATCCAAGCCAGTTAAGTGGTGGTCAAAAACAAAGAGTAGCCATAGCTAGAGCCTTAGCGCTAAAACCAAAAATCCTACTAAGCGATGAAGCTACTAGCGCACTAGACCCAAATACTACAAAGCAAATTCTATCTTTGCTTGCTAAAATTAATCAAACTTTAGGTATTACTATAGTTATTGTTACTCACGAGATGGATGTGGTAAAAAGCATAGCAAATAGAGCTATCTTGCTTGAAGGTGGAGTTATAACCAACTCTGGAAGTATTGTTGAGCTATTTTTAAATCCAAATGAAAATATGAAAAAATTCCTTGGTGAAGAGGAGATTTTGCCTAATGATGGAGTAAATATTAAGATATTTTTTCCACCTGATGTAGCTATGCATAGTATAATAACACATATGGCAAGAGAGTTAAATATCGATTTTAACATAGTTTGGGGCAAACTTGAAAAGCTTGGAGATAAGGTTTTAGGTAGTTTAGTTATCAATGTAGAGCCAAAAGATGAGATAAAAGTAGAGGAATTTATCAAAAACAAAGGTGCACTATATGAGATTATAAAGGAGATAAAATGATAGCAAAATTACTACTTGAAGCAACACTTGATACTTTATATATGACATTTGTATCTACATTTTTAGCCTTTATAATTGGGCTTGGATTAGCTATTATTTTGGTTATAACTAATAAAAATGGCCTAAAACCAAATAAAGCAATATATAACGTATTAGATATTATAGTAAATACGCTTAGAAGTTTTCCATTTATTATTCTTATAATTGTCCTATTTCCATTTACTAAATTTATTGTTGGAACTAGTATTGGTACTACTGCAGCTATTGTTCCACTTACCATCGGCTCAGCGCCATTTATTGCTAGATT
Source organism: Campylobacter sp. (assembly GCA_017506845.1). Classification (GTDB taxonomy): domain Bacteria; phylum Campylobacterota; class Campylobacteria; order Campylobacterales; family Campylobacteraceae; genus Campylobacter. The sequence goes on along the minus strand of JAFVMP010000183.1, from coordinate 9,274 downwards.
AATAGAAAATGCTATGAATGAAGTAGATCATGGAATCATAGAAGCAGCCCTAAGCTATGGAGCTACCAAAACACAAATAATATTTAAAGTCATATTTATAGAAGCCTTACCAAGCATTATAAATGCCATAACTCTTACATTAATAGTAGTAATTGGCTTTACAGCTATGGCTGGTGCCGTAGGTGGTGGCGGACTTGGCGATGTAGCTATGAGATATGGATTTCAACGCTTTAGACCAGATATTATGGCATATACAGTTATTATATTAATTGCAATGGTTCAAATAATTCAAAGTAGTGGTAATTTTTTATATAAAATCACTAAAAAATAATTAAATTTATATTTTAGTCGATTATACTTATGACTAAATTTTAAGGAGTTAAAAATGTTAGCAGGTATGAATGGAAGTGCAGAGGCTAGTTTAGTAGCTAGCACAATGGTGCTAAAAAAGTCAATCGATGTCGAACAAAATATGATGGCAAAGCTATTTGGTCAAACAGCAGATATCAATATGCAAACTCCAAATGTAGAGGCATCTGCAAAAATAACTAATCCTACACAATTTATTCAAAATGAGGCTTTAAAGCTTGGCAAGCTAGATATTTATGCTTGAATTTATCCAAATTAAAGAGGGCTATACTCTCTTTAATTTTTAAATAACTTTCTTGTATATTATTTTTTTAGATTTATCTGTGCTAATTATAATAGTAATTTTGATGACCTATGTTTAGCAAGTATGAAATTAATAATATTTTGTTTTAGATATTTGCAGTGATTTGTTTTTTGTTTTATGCAGTCTTACAAATGTGATGAAAAATAGCCTAATAATTATAACAGTACCAAGGATTTTTATGCATATGTATTGTTAATTTTATTAATATATAAAATTTAAATAGTGAATTTAATACTTCAATTTAACTGGGATAAAGTTTGTATGATTAACTTTTTATTTTTTAAATTTGCAATAAAAACTGTCTATTTAGTCCTAAATTTGTAGCAAAATAGCCGATTTTAGCCCATTTGTATTAATTTAACTTTAAAATTCAAATTTAATTTTTATTTATTAATTTTCTTAAGTGAAATGATAGTAAAATAACGAGAAAGAATTTATTTTAAGATAAATTTAATCTCAATTCAAGGAGAATTTTATGGTAGATAATCGCAATCTAAGCACCATACAAAACAGGCTAGCAGAATTAGCCAAACTTCCTAAAATGAAAGAAAATAGTTCTATTATGGAAGTATTAAGCGAGCATGGTTTTACTCGTCGTGACTTTATGAAATGGGCAGGGGCTATGACAGCTCTTATGGCTCTACCTGCAAGTTTTGCACCGATGGTAGCTCAAGCTGCTGAGCTTAGCGATAGGCTTCCAGTTATTTGGCTGCATATGGCAGAGTGTACAGGATGTAGTGAGAGTCTTTTAAGAAGTGATGCTCCAACCATTGATAGTTTAATTTTTGATTATATTAGCTTAGAGTATCATGAGACAGTTATGGCAGCAGCTGGCTGGCAAGCTGAAGAAAATCTAGAACACGCTATACAAAAATATAAAGGCAAATATGTCTTAATGGTAGAAGGCGGTATTCCAGATGGTGATAGCGCATTTTATCTAACAGTAGGGCCAAAAGGAACAACAGGTAGAGAGCATGCAATTCATGCTAGTGATAATGCTCTTGCTATTTTTGCTATTGGTACATGCTCTAGCTTTGGCGGTATCCAAGCAGCAGCTCCAAACCCTACAAATGCTCAGCCACTCCATAAGATTACAAATAAACCAGTAATTAATGTCCCAGGTTGTCCTCCAAGTGAAAAAAATATCGTTGGTAATGTGCTTAACTTCTTGTTATTTGGTACTCTTCCAGCGCTTGATGTATATAATAGACCAAAATGGGCTTATGGTCTTAGAATTCACGATCTATGCGAAAGACGCGGTAGATTTGACGCTGGTGAATTTGTACAAGAATTTGGCGATCAAGGTGCAAAAGATGGATATTGTCTATATAAAGTAGGTTGTAAAGGTCCATATACATTTAATAACTGTTCTCGTGAGAGATTTAACCAACACACAAGTTGGCCAATTCAAGCAGGTCACGGCTGTATCGGCTGTTCTGAGCCAGATTTTTGGGATCAGATGGGGCCATTTGAGGTGCCACTAGGCGATAGATTATATCATACTGTATTTGATGGGCTTGGTGCTGATGCAATAAGCGATAAAATTGGTATAGGTGTATTAGCAATCACAGGTGTAGCCGTCGCAGCTCACGCACTTATCGCTACTGCAACAAAAGAGAAGGAGTAAAATATGAGCGAACAAAGAATAGTAGTAGATCCTATTACAAGAATTGAAGGCCATCTTCGTGTAGAAGTAATCGTAGATGAAAATAATGTAGTTAAAGAGGCTTATAGCGGCTCAACTCTTTGGCGTGGTATTGAGGTAATTGTAAAAGGTAGAGATCCTAGAGATGCTGGATTTATGACACAAAGAATTTGTGGTGTATGTACATTTTCACACTATAGAGCAGGTATAGAGGCTGTAGAAGATGCTCTAAAAATAGTCCCTCCGTTAAATGCAAAACTAACTAGAACTCTTATGAATGCAGCTTTATTTATGCATGACCATCCAGTGCATTTCTATCAACTTCATGCGCTTGATTTTGTTGATGTAGTAAGTGCATTAAGTGCAGATCCACTAAAAGCTAGCCAAGAAGCATTTAAATATTGCGATACTCCATATGCATGTGGCGCAGATCAGTTAAAATTAGTTCAAGATAAAGTAAAAAAATTCGTAGAAAAAGGCAATCTTGGGCCATTTGCTAATGCTTATTGGGGTCACTCTACATATAAATTTACTCCAGAGCAAAACCTAATTGCTCTAAGTCACTATCTTGAGTGCTTAAGACTTCAAAGAACAATCGCTCAAGCTATGGCTGTATTTGGTGCTAAACAGCCTCATCCACAAAGTCTAACTGTAGGCGGCGTAACATGCGTTATGGATCTTCAAAGCCCAGCAAGATTAGGTGAGTATATGGTTAAATTCCAAGAGATGGCTGACTTTATCAATCGTGCTTATTGGCCAGATCTTGTAATGGCTGCTAAAGCTTATGCAAATGAACCAAGCGTGGTAAATGATATTGGTACGCCAAATTTAATGACATATCAAGATTTCCAAATTGGTGCTAATGAGTATCTATTTGATGGTGGATATATCTTAAATGGTGATATCTCTAAAGTATTTGAAGTAGATGAAAATCTAATAACAGAAGAAGCTACTCGTTCATGGTATAAAAATGATGCACCACTTCATCCATATGATGGTGATACAACGCCAAATTATACAGGTTTTAAAGATGCTAAAACTCTAAATGCTAAAGGCGAGATGGAAGAGTCAAAAGTATTTGATATTGCTGGTAAATATAGCTGGATTAAAGCTCCAAGATATAACTCACTTCCAATGCAAGTAGGGCCAATTGCAAATATTGTAGTAAATTATGTAAAAGGTAATAAAAATGTAGTTCCAGTAGTGGATAAATTCCTAGCTGAAACTGGCTTGCCAGTAAGTGCTGTTTTATCTACTTTAGGTAGAACTGCATGCAGAATGATTGAGGCAAAAATCATTGCTGATAATGCTCTAAAAGCACTAAATAATCTAATTGAGAATTTAAAAGTTGATGATAGCACATGTGCTAAATATCAAATTGATGCTAATAAAGAGTATAAAGGTAGATTTATAGGTAATGTACCAAGAGGTATGTTAAGCCACTGGTGTAGAATTAAAAATGGCGTGATTGAAAATTGGCAAGCTGTAGTTCCATCTACATGGAACGCAAGTCCAAAAGATGCAAAAGGACAGATGGCTAGCTATGAAGCGTGCTTAATCGGCTTGAAAATTGCTGATTTAAAACAGCCTTTAGAGATAGTGCGTAAAATCCACTCATATGATCCGTGTATTGCTTGTGCGGTTCATGTAATGGATACAAAAGGCAATGAATTAAGTAGCTATAAAGTAAATCCGAATTTAATCTAAGGGAGCAGATATGAAAAGTAGTAAAAAACATATCGCTGAGTATGAATTTAGCATAGGACTTCGCCTTACACACTGGATTAGAGCTATAGCTATTGTAGTTTTGAGTGTAAGCGGATTTTACCTAGCTTATGTATTTGTTAGTCCAGTTATAACTGGTGAGCCTATAAATTTTATGAACGCTAAATGGCGTGCAGTTCATCAAGTAGCTGGGTTTATATTGATTGGTTGCTTTATCTTTAAGTGCTATTTATTCTTTTTTGATAAACAAAGCCATATTGAAAGAGTGAGTGTAAAAGATTTTTTAGATATTAAAGTTTGGATTGCTCAAATTAAATATTATCTATTCTTAGGTAAGCATCCGCATATGCATGGGACATATAATCCATTGCAATTTGCATCTTATCTATTCTTTTATATTGTTCTTTTTGTTATCTGTCTTACAGGATTAATCTTATATGTGCATGTATATCATGAAGGACTTGGCGGATTTTTGTATGAGCCTATGAGAGTTGTTGAGACTTGGATGGGTGGCTTAGCAAATGTACGCCAAATTCACCATATAGCTATGTGGATTATCTTTATATTTATGGTAGCTCACATATATATGGCAATATTTAACGCTATAAAAGGCAAAGATGGCGCTATGGATGCAATAATTAGCGGCTACAAATTCCCAAAAGAGAAGTAGATGCGTGTTTTAATCCTAGGAGTAGGAAATGTAATGTTCGCCGACGAAGGTGTCGGCGTTCATTTTATTAAGATGATTGAGAATAACTTTAAATTTAATTCCAAAGAACATAGTTTAAAATTTGTAGATGGTGGTACTTTAGCAAATCATCTAACTCCAATAATGGCTGATAGTGATTACTTAATAGTAATTGATTGCATTGATGCTGATGGTGGGCAGATAGGAGATGTATATTTCTTTGATTTTGATGATATGCCAAAGAGCATTAATTGGTCTGGGTCAGCTCATGAGGTAGAGATGCTTCAAACTATTGAAATGATGGATTTAGTAGGTGATAGACCACAAACTAAAATAATAGGTGTAATACCTAGAAGAATTGTTCCAATGAGTTTTGAGCTTAGCGATGAGATTAAAAAATCTACGAATTTAATGGAAAAGATAGTATTAAAAGAGCTTTCAAATTTAGGCTTTAGCTATGAAAGGATAGATGATAAAGGTGTGCAAGATATGGCTGATGAGTGGAAAAAGGAGCAATTTTGATACTTTGCTTTGAATTTAGTTGTGCAAATGATGGCTCGGTTTTAGCGTTTTTTTTAGATTTTTGGGCTAAAAAAAGTGCTTTAAAATATTCCATTACGGCTCAAAATAGATCTATAAAATTATATGTAGAAGGCAATGAGAACGAACTAGCCAAATTTAGCGATGAGTATATAAATTTAGTTCCGCACTCAATTTTTATTGAAGAGTCCAAGGTTAGTTTAGCTGATGAATTACCAAAAAATAGCGAATTTGAGTTTGATTTTAGTTTTAAAAATATTACTCCAAATGCTTTAAAATCAGATGAAAATGAATTTGGCTTTAAAAGTGATAATATATTTATAGCTAATGCTATAAAAGATATAATGGCTGGTAAAACTATAAATTATGATGGTTATGAGATATCTAAATTTAGCAGTTTTGATTGTGATTATATACTACCAACAAATCTTAAAAATGCAGCTAAAATTTTTGTATGCGATGAAAAATCTCTAATCGCTCTTGCTAGTTTTGAAAAGCCGGTTATAAATTTGCGTACTAATGCGATATATCGCAGCAATCACAAAGATGCACCACTATATTTTGATGTTAGAAGTGCTTGGGATATTAATATTTATAAGATTGCTCAAGCCCTAAGTGAAAATGGGATAAATTTTTTATCTATTAAAAGCTCTAAAGATGATATGAAAGTATCAATCTTAGATGAGAGAATTTTAATTATTAGAGCTGGAGAGTTTATAAAAACTAAAGAGATGGAGTTTATAAACTCATTTGATGATAAAAATTACGCTCTTTTTGGTCTTTGTGTAAGTGAGTTAGGTGTAGCAAATTCTACAATCGCTAGAGTATTTTTAAGTCAAAAATATAGCGATTTTATCAAAGTTTATAAGGGAGAAGATGAATTTGATATGCTTAGAATTAATTTGCCAAAGAGTTTTGAAGAAATTTGGCAAAAAATTTCTGAATTTGATGGTGGTGATAGGTTGCTTGCAAACTATCAAAAAGAGTACAAGCTACCAAATGGCACTATAAATTTATCTAATAATTTTTATTCGCTATTTATGATAATTGATCAAATTCTAGGATATAATGGTCAAATTTTAAACTATGCTAGAGATTATAGTGGTTTAAAAGGGGTAAGAATTGATTATAAAATGAGCAGCAAGAGCGAATTTGATTGGGTAAGAGCTATTAGAAGTACGATGAGTTTTAGGCTAGCTGGAGCAGATGCGAAGAATATTAGCTTTGGCTGTTTGGAGAGTTTGGCATTTTTTTTAAGTGATTTTGGCGATATTTTAAAAGATGAGTTAGAGTGTGAAGGTATGATATTTAGCGGAAATCTTTTTGCTAATCCTGTAATTGCAAATTTGGCTTTAAAGTTTTGTAATTCAAATTATAAAAGTAAATTTAGCGGACACTATCCACTTGAGATCAATTAAGATTGAAGTTTTTGGGCTGGTTCAAGGTGTTGGATTCCGCCCTTTTGTCTATTCATTAGCTAAAAATCTTGAGCTAAATGGAACTGTATTAAATGATTCTAGCGGTGTGAAAATTGAACTTTGTGGCGATGAGAAAAATATTGATGAGTTTATATCTAAGCTTAAAATAGATCTACCTCCACTAGCTAGAATAGATAACATTATTATTAGCAATAGCGATAAAAAGTATGATGATTTTAATATAATTAGCTCGCAAGAAAGCTATAAATTTGCGCCGATTTTGCCTGATTTTGCTATATGCGATGAGTGTAAATCTGAATTAAAAGATCCTATGAATCGACGCTATAACCATCCATTTATCAACTGCACAAACTGCGGTCCTAGATTTTCTTTAATTAAAAGCTTGCCATATGATAGAATAAATACTACAATGGGTAAATTTAATATGTGCAAACAGTGCCAAGATGAGTATAAAGACCCAACTAATCGCCGTTATCATGCTCAGCCAGTAGCATGTAAAAACTGCGGCCCAAAGCTAAGCTATAAGAGTTTAGATGGCAAAATTCTTGCAAATAATAAAGATGCTCTTAAAAGATGTATAGATGATTTAAAAGATGGCAAAATCATAGCTATTAAAGGAGTTGGCGGATTTCATCTTGTTTGCAATGCTCTAAATAGTGAGGCTGTATCATCTTTAAAAGAGCGTAAAAGGCGTCCGCATAAACCTTTAGCTATAATGTGTAAAGATCTTGATATGGCTTGTGATTATGCTTATATTAATGAGAGTGAAGCTAAGATTTTAAACTCAAATTTAAAACCTATTGTTTTATTAAAATCTAAAAATAATCTACCTAAGTCAATATCTAGTGGCGTAGGAAGCGTTGGTATATTTTTACCACCAACTCCACTTCATATAATGCTATTAGATAGATTAAACTCTCCAATTATCGCTACTAGCGCAAACCCGAGCAAAGAGCCTATTTTAACAAACTTTGATGAGCTTGCTAGCAGACTTGGTAGTGTGTGTGATTATGCTCTTGATAATGATAGAGATATTGTAAATCCAAGCGATGATAGCATCTGTTTTGAGCTATTTTCAAAGCCAATTTATCTTCGAACTTCTCGTGGATTAAAGCCCAATATTATACCTTTGAATTTAGGATTAAAAGATGCGCCAAAAGGGTGCTTTTTAGCGCTTGGGAGTTTGATGAAAAATCAATTTGCTATCTATAAAGATGGCCTTATCTTTAGCTCTCCATATATTGGCGATATGGGCTCTTTAGCAGTGATTAAAAGATTTGATGAGTTGCTAGAGAGTTTTAAGAGTATTTATGGGTTTGAGTTTGATTTTATAGTAGGTGATGCCCATCCACATTTTGGATTTGTAAATAATTTTAAAGATAAAGAGATTTATAAGGTCTATCATCATCACGCTCATGCTCTTAGTGTAATGCTAGAAAATGGCTTAGATTGTGAAGTTTTAGCTCTTAGCTTTGATGGAACTGGATATGGCCAGGACGCTACTATATGGGGTGGCGAAGTGCTAAGATGCAAGGATAATGAGTTTAAAAGAGTTATGCATTTTGATAATTTTGAGCTTATTGGAGCAGATAAAGGGATAAAAAATATCTACTATCTAGCTTACGCAATAGCAAAAAAATACAATCTAAACTCACCAAAAATAGATGCCATAGTACCTCAAATTCAAAGAGCAAACCTAGATAAAATCTTAAAAAATAGATTAAATATAGTAGATACTAGCTCGCTTGGTAGAATTTTTGATGCATTTGCTGCAATTGTGCTAAATTTGCCAGTTATAACCTATGATGCACAAGCCCCTATGATGCTTGAGGCTTTATATGATGAAAATATAAATGCGGCCTATGAATTTGAAATAGATGAAGATGTAATTAATTATAAAAATGCCTTTATAGGCGCTTTAAATGATCCTATGGAAGTAGCAGCTACTGCTTTTATAAATGGAATCTCAAATTTGGCTCTAAAGATTGCTAAAATGCATAATCTTCCAGTTGTTTTATGTGGTGGAGTATGGCAAAATAGAGCTTTGTTAAAAAGAACTATATCTGAGTTTAGACGCTATGATATTAAATATTATCTGCCAATTAATGAACCTATGAATGATTCTGGTATTGCTATGGGGCAGATTTACTTTGGCTTAAATCTGCTTAGATATAATACTAAGCTTTAATATATAAGATTATTAATTGTTTTAAAATTAAGGAGATATTATGTGTAAAGATTGTGGTTGTAGTATGGGTGGATCGCATCATCATAGTCACGATGATCATCATAATCATCACCATCACGGTCATCATGACCATCCGGTGTTAAATGAAAAAAAGACTATTGAAGTAGTAGAGAAAATATTAAAAGATAATGATCACGAAGCAGCTCACAATAGAGCTCATCTTGATGAGTATGGACTACTTTGTATAAATTTGATGAGTAGTCCAGGTGCTGGCAAAACTACGCTTTTAGAAGCAACTATAAAGGCTAGTGGATTAAAAATTGGTGTAGTTGAAGGGGATTTAGAGACTAATATGGATGCAAATCGCGTAGTAAAT
>JAFVMP010000182.1 GCA_017506845.1 Campylobacter sp. | reverse complement strand
GAACAGAATAACCACAGGCGGCGGATACTACGCGATGTATGACGGCAGAAGCACAGTCTATGCCCTCGCCGAAACGCTTGGAGACACCGTGCTGCAGCCTATCGAGGCATTCGTATCTCCCCAGCTTGCGTACGAGGTAAGAGCGGAATCGCTCATATGTTAGAACATCTAAATTTTAAAAGTACAGACAATAGAAAAGCTGGCGAATTTGACTCAATTGTCAAAGGCTTTGGTGGGGTAAATAATGCTAGTACTGGTTTTGATTTTACTCACTATTTTATCAAATGTTCAAGTCAAAATCTTGATACTTCACTAGAACTTTATGCTGATATTATGGCAAATTTAAGTCTTAAAGAAGATGAATTTTTACCTGAGAGAGATGTTGTTTTAGAAGAACGCAGATGGAGAACAGATAATAATCCAACTGGAATGCTGTATTTTAGACTATTTAATCACGCTTTTATGTATCATCCTTATCACTGGACGCCAATTGGATTTATTAAAGATATTGAAAATTGGAATATTGATGATATTAAAGAGTTTTGGTCTAAATTTTACCAGCCAAAAAATGCATTTTTAATGATTACTGGAGATATTGACGAGAATACTGCATTTGAGCTTGGCAAAAAACACTTTGAAGGTATAGCAAATCGCTGCGAAATACCTACTATGCACTGCATAGAACCTGAACAAAATGGAGAAAAGTCTTTAATAATTCACAAACAAAGCGATGTAGAGATGATAGCTATCGCCTATAAAATACCGCCATTTAATCATCCAGACCAGACTGCATTAAGTGCAATTGGCGAATATCTTAGCAGCGGCAAAAGCTCATTATTTGAGCGAGTCTTAATTGATAAATTAAATTTAGTAAATCAAATTTATGCTTACCCTATGGAAAGCATTGATGAAAATTTATTTATAATAATCGCTATTTGCAATCAAGGTGTTAAAGCTAAAAAAGTTAAAAAAGAGATTTTGCAACTTTTAAAAAAACTAAAAAAGAACGATATAGACTCTGATGAGCTAACAAAAATTAAAAATTGTCTAAAGAGTAATTTTGTCTACTCATTAAGTAGCGCAAGCAAGCTTGCAAGTCTGTATGGAAGCTATATAGCAAGAGGCGATATAGAGCCACTTTGGCAACTCTCAGATAGGACAAATGCGCTTACAACGCAAGATATCAAAGAGTGTGCAAATAGATATTTTAACAAAGATAAATCCACCACAATTATATTAAAAGGAATCAAATGAAAAAAAGTATTTATGGAGCGATGACAGCTCTAGTAACACCTTTTAAAAATGGTAAAATAGATGAAAATGGTTATGAAAAACTTATTAAAAGACAGATAAAAAATGGAATTGATGCAGTTGTTCCAGTAGGCACTACTGGAGAGAGTGCTACTTTAACACATGATGAACACAGAATTTGTATTGAGATAGCTGTAAATGCGTGTAAAAATAGCGATGTAAAAGTATTAGCAGGTGCTGGAAGCAATGCTACTCACGAGGCTATAGGTTTGGCTGAATTTGCTCAAAATTGTGGCGCAGATGGAATCTTATCAGTAGCACCATACTATAATAAACCAACTCAAGAAGGCATATATCAACACTACAAAGCTATATCTAAGTCAGTAAATATCCCAATCTTGCTCTATAATGTTCCTTCTAGAACTGGGTGTGATATCCTACCAGAGACTATTATAAGGCTATTTAATGATTGCGATAATATATATGGAGTTAAAGAAGCAAGTGGCAATATAGAAAGATGTGTTGATATTTTAGCCCATGAACCAAAGATATATTTATTAAGCGGTGATGATGCTATTAACTATCCAGTTTTAAGCAATGGCGGAAAAGGCGTTATATCAGTTACATCAAATCTCTTACCAGATCAAACTTCAGCTCTTACTCACTATGCTATGCAAAATGAGTTTTTAAAAGCAAAAGAGATTAATGATAAACTATATAATATAAATAAAGTTCTATTTTGCGAGTCAAATCCAATACCTATTAAAGCTGCTATGTATATTGCTGGTTTAATAGATAGCTTAGAATATAGATTACCGCTTGTAACTCCAAGCAGTGAGAATCTCAAAAAGATAGAATCAATAATGAAAACTTACGATATAAAAGGATTTTAATGAACTGTTATCATGAAGAATTTAAAGGCAAAACCTTAGTTATTAGTGGGGGAACAAGAGGAATTGGTAGAGCAATTGTACTTGAATTTGCAAAATATGGCGCAAATATTGCATTTACCTATAACTCTAATGAAGAGATGGCTAAAAATCAAGCATTAGAATTAGAAAAAGAGTTTGGCATCAAAGCTAGAGCATATCCTTTAAATATTCTTGAGCCTGAAACTTATAAAGAGCTATTTTTAGAAATTGATAAAGATTTTGATAGGATTGACTTTTTTGTATCAAATGCAATTATTTCAGGACGCGCAGTAGCTGGTGGTTATACTAAATTTATGAAATTAAAACCTCGTGGAATAAACAATATCTTTACTGCAACTGTAAATGCATTTGTAGTAGGCTCTCAAGAAGCTGCTAAAAGAATGGAAAAAGTTGGCGGTGGTAGCATAGTTAGCTTAAGCTCAACTGGAAACCTAGTCTATATAGAACACTATAGCGGTCACGGCACAGCAAAAGCTGCTGTAGAAGCTATGGCAAGATACGCAGCTACTGAGCTTGGCGAGAAAAATATTAGAGTAAATGTAGTAAGTGGCGGACCAATAGAAACTGACGCCTTAAGAGCATTTACAAACTATGAAGAGGTAAGAGATGCTACGGCTTCACTAAGCCCTTTAGGTCGCATGGGGCAACCAACTGATCTTGCTGGTGCTTGTTTATTTCTATGCAGCTCAAAAGCTAGCTGGGTAACGGGTCATACATTTATAATAGATGGTGGCACTACTTTTAAATGATAAATTTACCAAATTCTCTAGCTATATTTCGCATACTCTTAGCTCCACTTATGTTTTTTTTACTTTTGCATATTAGAGATAGTAACGATGCTATAGAGATTAGTTGGCTTAATTACTTTTGTGCTTTGACATTTGTAGTAGCTAGTATTACTGATTTTTTTGATGGATATATAGCTAGAAGCTGGAATCAAAAGACAAAACTAGGTGCAATATTAGATCCACTAGCTGATAAAATGCTGATTCTAGCAGCATTTTTAGGCTTAATGATAATAGATAGAGCTGATGCATGGGCAGTATATATAATTCTTGTTAGAGAGTTTTTCATTACTGGATTTAGAGTCGTGATGGCTAGCGAAAATATAGATGTGAGCGCATCTATAGCTGGCAAAATTAAAACAATAATCCAGATGGTAGCTATTGGATTTTTATCTATGCAATGGTGGGGTGGCGAAATTTTACTTTGGATTTCTGTTGTTCTTACCTTATATTCAGGATATGAATATATACATGCTTATATTAAAAATATTAAAAATATATAATTTTACTATATATATTTTTTAAATAACTATAATATAGGCTTTATCTAAATTATACAGTTTTTATTGACTTATTTATATATTTTAGATAACATTACAAAATTTTAAATAAATTTAAGGAGTAAATATGAAAAAAATAATATCTTTTTTATTTATTAGTATTTTGATGATTGGATGTTCTTCTAATAATACTAACAAAGATAAATTAAGAGTCGCAACAGAAGGAACATATAATCCATTTTCATATCATGATGCAAGTGGCAAACTAGTAGGATATGATGTAGAAGTAATCACTGAAGCAGCCAAAAGAGCTGGATTTGAGATTGAATTTCATGAGACAAATTGGGATGCTATATTCTCAGGATTAAATTCAAATCGATTTGATATGATAGCAAATCAAATAAGCGATGCAGACCCAAAAAGGGCTCAGCTTTACACATTAAGTGATCCATATATAGTTACTTCAGCTGCTGTTGCTGTAAGAGCTAATGATAATAGCATCAACTCACTAAGCGATATTAAAGGCAAAAATATTGCTCAAGCAATGGGTAGCAACTACTATGAGATTGCTATAGAAAATGGGGCAAATATTGTTTTAGTTGATGGATTAGCACCAGCTATTAAAGCAGTAAGTCAAGGTAGAGCAAATGCTACTATGAACGATAAACTTGCTATATTAAACTATATCAAAACAACTGGCGATAAAAATATCAAAGTAGCATTTAGCACTGGCGATGGCACAAGAAGTGTATTTTTATTTAAAAAAGAGCTAACCGAACAAAGAGATAGAATCAATAAAGCTCTTGAATCTATGAAAAAAGATGGAACGCTAAAGCAAATTTCAGAAAAATATTTTGGAATAGATGTTAGTGAGTAATTATATTGAGGCATTTTTGCCTATGATTAAGGGGGCTATTTTATATACAATCCCCCTTAGTATTATATCTTTTATTTGTGGTATTGCAATAGGTGTTATTGTAGCACTTATCCGTATCAATCACAGCAAGAATCCACTATCAAATTTAGTTAAGGCTATTTGCCGGTTCTACATCTCTATAATTCGTGGAACACCTCTACTTGTACAGCTTTTTATAATATTTTATGGCTTGCCAAATATTGGCATAACGCTAGATCCATTTATTAGTGCAATTATTGCTTTTAGCCTTAGTATTGGTGCATATAGCAGTGAAACTATTAGAGCTAGTATTTTAGCCGTACCAAAGGGACAATGGGAAGCTGGATGGAGTATTGGGCTAACTAATAGCGATACTTTTATTAAAATTATTGCTCCACAAGCACTTAAAATTGCTCTACCAACCCTATCAAATACATTTATTGCGTTAGTTAAAGATACATCACTAGCATCGGTAGTATTGGTAGCTGAGCTATTTCGTCAAGCTCAAACTATCGCCTCTCAAAATTATGAATTTCTAAGAGTCTATTCGCAAGCTGCTCTTATATACTGGATTATTTGTATAGGCCTTGGTTATTTACAAACTCGCCTTGAGGCAAAATTTAGCAAGCATCTATAAGAGGAAAATATGCTACAAATAAGGGATATAAATAAAAAAATTGGCTCTCATACCATATTATCAAATATTAGTTTTGATATTAAAAAAGGTGAGATAATTGCAATTATTGGGCCAAGTGGAAGTGGCAAGACTACACTTCTTCGTTCATTAAACTATCTAGAGATACCAGATAGTGGAATTTTAGAATTTAGCGATGGTTCATTAAAAATTGATTTTAAATCCCATCCAAGCAAACAAGAAATTTTAAATTTAAGACGCAAAATGGGAATGGTATTTCAATCTTATAATCTTTTTGCTCATCTAAATGCTACACAAAATATTACTCAAGGATTAATTAGCGTACAAAAAATCGATAAAGATAAAGCCATTAATATCGCCCTATCTTTATTAGAAAAATTTGGCCTAAAAGATAAAGCAAATGCCTATCCTAGCTCTTTAAGCGGGGGACAACAACAGCGTGTAGCAATTGCTAGAGCCGTAGCCTTAAAGCCAAATATTTTATTGCTTGATGAACCTACAAGCGCACTTGATAAAGAACTAGTAAGCGAAGTTTTATCCACGCTTAAAATGCTAGCAAATGAACATCAAACTATGATTTTAGTTACTCATGAGCTTAAATTTGCCAAGGATATCGCTGATAAGATTATATTTTTAGAAGATGGTAAAATAGTTACTATTGAATCCCCAAAAGAGTTTTTTGGCTCGCAAAATAATCCAAGAATTCTCAAATTTATAGGTGATCTAAACTACTAATGCAAGCAACACAAAAAGGATTTATCCTAGCTTTAGCTACATTTATTATGTGGGGTGTATTCCCGATATTTTTTAAATTCATCGAAGGAATTGCAGCTACTGAGGTTTTAGCTCATAGGATTATATGGTCAGCTTTAATTTTGCTAGTTATACTTATAATTACAAAAAGATTAAACAGCGTCAAAAGAATAGCAAAAATAAAAAAAGTTACCCTAACCTTAGCCATTACAGGTGCATTAATTGCTAGCAATTGGGGAGTATTTATCTATGCAATTAACCAAAATGAAATTTTAGCAACTAGTCTTGGATATTTTATAAATCCACTTTTTTCCATACTTCTTGGTGCTATTATATTAAAAGAGGAGTTAAGTCCTGCTTTAAAACTCTCAATTTTTATCGTATTTATTGCTATTGGAGTTCAAATTTACGCCATTGGCAATCTACCGCTAATATCTATTATACTGCCATTATCATTTGCATTATATGGACTTTTACGCAAAAGACTTGGCGTAAGAACATTTGAGGGGTTATTTATTGAAACTATCATTTTAACGCCTTTTGCTCTACTTTATTTGCTATACCTAACTATAAATAATAGCAGCGAATTTGGGATAAATTTTAATGGAATTATGCTATTTTTAAGCGGATTTGTAACTATACTACCACTACTTACATTTAATGCTAGCACCAAATATCTTAAACTATCTACAATTGGATTTTTGCAATATATAAGCCCAACTTTAAGTATGATTATTGCAGTTTTTATATATAATGAGACTTTAGATTTTTATAAAATTATTAGCTTTGCACTCATATGGATTAGTCTTGCAATTGCTACAATTTCAAATTTAAGGAGAAAAAATGGCACAAAATGATTTAATTATAATGGCAGTTGCTGTATTAATTGTAGGAGTAATACTCTATAAACAGATAAATAAAGTAACACAAAATATCACAAATGATGATGAAAATCCAAATTTAGCCTATTCTAAATTTTGTGATGCGATAGATAAGCAAATAGATATATTGCGTCAAAATACCCAAGAAGATATGATATTAGAACCCAATAAAAAAGATGAAATACTAGAAGCTTTAAGCGATTTTAGTAAAGAACTTGTATTTATTGAGTCTTTAAATTCAAAAGATAGCACACAGTGGCAAAGCAAACTTTTTGCTCTTCTTAGTAGGCTTGATAATTTTGTAGAGTCTAATTTTATAAACGGAGAACAGCTTGCTAGCAATATCAAAGAGAATTTAAGAGGTGAGTTTAACAGACTTGGGCTAGATAGAGATTAGAATCTAGCCTTTTGGGCAATTATACGATTATACGCATCAATAATTCTAGTAATCTCTATTTTACCACTTTTAACAGAGTTAAAAATTGCATCATTTAGAGCTTTTATAGAGTTGGTTTT
>JAFVMP010000181.1 GCA_017506845.1 Campylobacter sp. | reverse complement strand
CTTATAAATCTTCCACGAAGCATAGAGTTATCCATACAAGATAATGGAATTGGGATTGAGCATAGTATGCAAGAGCGGATATTTGAAAGATTTTTTTGTGTTGATAAGGTTTGTAGTAAAAGAGTAGGTGGCACAGGTCTTGGATTATCTATTGTCAAATCAATTTTAAATATACATCACGCTAATATAAATTTAAAAAGTCAAAAAGGCGTAGGAAGTGAGTTTATTATCACATTTGCTAAGGATATAAAATAGATAAAAATTAAGTAAATATAAGCAATAAAACGACTAGATTAGTGAAAAAATAATATTAATCAAGTAAACTGTGCTAATTAAAGCAATGCAAAAGATTATTGCATAGTTTATAACTATGTAAAATAATAAGAACTCTTATGTTTAGCCTATCCTTTAGCTTTTGATTTAGCCTAAGAGGTAATTTCTATATAAGTTCTTTTATTGTAGAATCTATTTTTTATTTTATTATATGTTTATTTTGGAGCGTAATATGTTTAGATATATTTTTGTTTCTTTAGTTTTAGTATCTACTTTATATAGTTATTGTAGAGAGCCAATGAAACCTATATGTATTGGTTCATCGACATCTTTTAAAACATTTAAAAATTCTTGTAGAGATGATGTAGAAGATTATATTAAAGGTTTAGAGAGATATACAGAGTGTGTAGTAAGTGAATCTCGTAATAAGATTCAAGAGGCAATAGATAGCTATAAATGTTATTCATCTGGTGAGAATTTTTGTTATTGATATATACTTTGATTTTTAGATTTATGAATCATTAGTATATTAGCTTAATTAAAATAGTGAGCCAATTAATAATTAAAGAACATAAAATATTGAAATTATAGATATGATATATTCTAAGAATATGAGTACAACAGAATAATAGTGTTTTATATTGAACGAAAAGCTAAAGAAAATATTGCATACAAAATCTAAATTAAATACTTTAGTCAAATGAAGCATAGCTTATTGCTAAAAGGAGTTTATAAATCCTATCTAGATAAAATTTATAAACTCTAAAAAATTAATATTATCAAATAGCAAAGTGTATCTAATTTAGTCATTGTATAGAATTAATTAAGGCTATATATTAGTTAATTGATATTTATTAAAAACTGATAATTGATTAATATATGGATATTCAAGAAGTAAGTGGCTCCGGATGCTGGATTCGAACCAGCGACCAATCGGTTAACAGCCGACTACTCTACCGCTGAGCTAATCCGGAATATCGTATAAATGAGTTGGAATTATAGCTAATAATTAACCATTTGTCAATTAAATTTAGCTTAAATTAGAAATTTTTTTCAAATTCTATAAAATTTCATCCCAGCTAAGTCGCATTCTATGACCTTGCCTTCATTTATTAGCGTTTCTAAATTCATTTTTGCATTTGCAGTAAAGTTGTTTTCTATATCATATAAACTTTGCGGGCGAAGTTTTAAAAGCTTTTCAAGCTCATCTTTACTATAATCAAATTTGGATCTTAAAGGGGTTCTAGAAGCTATGCTAACTGGTGCAGCATCTATAAAAGTTGCTAAATAGTGCAATGTTTCGCTACTAACGCCTCTAACATTATGAGCTGGTGGGCGATCTATAGTGCTGATGTCTATTCTATTAGGTAAAATCTTTTTAAAAGCTCTATTTAAAGCTATAAACTCATCATCGCTATCATTATATCCAGCTACAACCAAAACCTCCATAATAAGCTCGCCTTTAAATTTAGATCTAAATTGCGACATAAGCTCTACTAACTTATCTACATCTATATTATCAATGCTTCTATCAATTTTACGAAATGTCTTTTGATTTGCACTATCAAGACTAAACTTCACAATATCAAGATTTAAAAGAGCCTCAATAGCATTAGGATTTAAAACAGCGCTACCATTGCTAAGAATTAGTGATTTTTGCGTAGTTTTAAGAGTATTTATCTGAGTAATTAAATTTAATAAATCGCTATATAGACTTGGCTCGCCATTAGCTGTAAGCGTGATAACATCGATATCTTTAAACTCATTAAGAGCATTTTTAAGCTCATTTATTATAACTTTGGAATTTGGCTCATTTTTTATAGCTCTGATGGTTTTAGCTTTTTTTAACTCACAATATAAGCAATCAAAATTACAGCTTTTTTGATCTGGACTAAGGTCAATCCCAAGAGAGCTGCCAAAGCGGCGGCTACTCACTGGGCCAAAAATAAATTTATATCCCATTATTTTGCATATTTTGCAGATTTTTCTTGGACAGATTTGATAAAATATTTAGCGTGTTCAACTGGAATATCTGGTAAAATACCATGACCAAGATTAAATATATGTCTTTTGCCGCCCATTATAGATAGAATTTCATCTACACCTTCATCAATCGCATCTTTGTTATACAATCTTGTAGGCTCCATATTGCCTTGTAAAATATATTTAGCACCTAAAGATTTTTTAGCATTAGCAAGCGGGGTGCTCCAATCCACACCAAATACATCAAAATTACCACTAATATCATCTAAAAATCCGCTAATTCCTTTAGGAAATACTATTATAGGAGTATCTGGGAAATTTGCTTTTAGATAATCAACAATCTCATTAATATAGCTAAATCCAAATTCCATATAAGCACTTTTTTCTAATGCTCCAGCCCAACTATCAAAAATCTGAACAGCATTTACTCCAGATTTTATCTGCTCAGCTAGATATAATTTAAGAGCATTTGTTACCTTACGAAGAATAGCATGAAGGAATTGAGGATTATCATATACCATCTTTTTACAGATATTATATGTTTTTGTACTGCCTCCTTCTATCATATATGTAGCAATCGTCCATGGAGCACCACAAAATCCTATTAAGGCTTTATCTTTAGCTAGCTTATCTCTAGTTAATTTAATTGTATCATAGACATAGCTTAGATTTTTAACTGCTTTATCGCTACTTAGTCTATCTAAGTCCTCCATTGTAGCAATTGGCTTAGGAAATACAGGGCCTTCGCCTTTTACAAATTTAAGATCCATACCCATCTCCATAGGTACTACTAATATATCGCTAAATAAAATTGCTGCATCTACGCCTAAAATATCAACTGGTTGAAGTGTAACCTCGCTAGCTTTTTCATAATCCTTACAAAGTGATAAAAAATCCCCAGCCTCAGCTCTAACTCTCATATACTCAGGCAGATATCTACCAGCTTGACGCATCATCCAAACTGGAGTATAAGGAGTTTTTTTGCCTAAACATGCATCTATAAAAATCATAAATATCCTTTAATCCTAATGATGTGAACTCTTATGCAAAAAGTATAAGCCCAAACAAAGAGCTAAAATAGATAACGCTAGATAGACCATCTCAAGAGGTGTAGTAAATTTAGCATGCAAAACACGCTGAAAGAAATTAACCACTAAAACCATCACAATGACTTTACCTATCTTATCTTTTAGCTGGTCTAAACTATGCACTTCAAGCACTCTAGCCTGTCTAGAACTCTTAATTGTATCAATCTCACTAATAAAAAGCTCATAAATTCCAAAACTAAAGATAAAAAATACTAATGCCATCAAATACAGATCTATAGCCCCAATAATAAGAGCTACGCCATCGCTATGCAGATCTACACTATGGTCGCCTAGAATTAGGTAATTCCATGCATAAACTATTACCTTAACAATATCATAACTAGCAACAATAAACATCACAAAAGCTCCTAGTAATCCAAAGATCACTGGAAGCAAGGTTACCATTCTAGACTTCCACAAAAGCCCTTCAAATATCTTTTCTATCTTGTTTTTAATATTATCCATTCTGCTCTTGCATCTCTATCCATTTTTGTGCGATTCTAACCGCATTTGTCGCTGCACCAACTCTAATCTGATCAGCCACACACCATAAATGTAGTATGCTATCATCATAATTATCTCTTCTGATTCTGCCTACATATGTCTCATTTGTATCACTTGCGTGAATTGGCATTGGATAAAGATTATCTTTTGGACTATCTTGAACTACAACGCTTGGAGCATTTTTTAGAATTTGAGTTGCTTTTTGTGCATCAATTGGAGTTTTAAATTTAATAGTTATGCTCTCGCTATGACTTCTAAGAACTGGCACACGCACACAAGTTGCACTCACTTGTATATCTTTGTGAAGGATTTTTTGGGTCTCTTTAACCATTTTCATCTCTTCTTTTGTGTAATCATTATCTAAGAACACATCAATATGTGGAATCACATTTAGTGCTATTTGGTGTTTAAATGCACTTGGCTCACACTCATCAAGCTTAAATTCAAAGAATTTTTGCATCTGCATAACCAACTCTTCCATTCCTTTTTTACCAGCACCACTTGTAGCTTGATATGTGCTTACATCTACTCTTTGGATACCAAAAGCATCATCAAGAGGTTTTAACACTTGTACCATTTGGATTGTAGAGCAGTTTGGATTTGCTATTATGCCTTTATTTTGCCATTGAGCAATGTCTCCTGGATTGCACTCAGGCACTACTAATGGCACTTCTGGATCCATTCTAAAATGGCTAGTATTATCTATAACTATTGCTCCGCTTGCTGCTGCAAATGGTGCAAAATGAGCCGATATGCTACCACCAGCACTAAAAAATGCAATATCTACTTCATGCTCATCAAATACAGTATCAGTAAGCTCTACAATTGGATAATTTTTGCCTTTGAATTCAATCTCTTTCCCAACACTCTTTGCACTTGCAAGCGGCAACACATCGCCAACTGGAAAATCCATCTCTTCTAAAACACGAAAAATCTCTTCGCCTACAGCTCCAGTAGCTCCAACTACTGCTATACTATACTTTCTCATACTACGCCTTAGATTTAAATTTAGGTCGCTATTTTATCTAAATTTAGCTTAATATAAGTCAAATTCGAATTTAAATTACTTTTTAGCGTAGATAAATAGATCCTCTTTACTAATACTGCTACCTTCACTTAGTATAGCAGCACGCTCAACAATACTAATAAGCTCTCTAATATTACCTGGATAATCATAACTTAAAAGCTCATCAATAGCCTCTTGACTAAACTCTTTTTTACCTAATTCATACTCAACACAAACTCGCTTTAGTGTAGCATTTGCGATATCTACAATCTCATCTTTGCGTTCTCTAAGTGGTGGGATTTTAAGCGGAACAGTATTTAAACGATAAAATAGATCCTCTCTAAACTCACCATTTGCAACTTTTTGTTCTAAATTCGCATTGGTTGCGCTTACGATTCTTACATCTATTTTAATTGGTTTGCTAGCTCCTACACGCACGATCTCACGCTCTTGAATCGCACGCAAAAGCTTAGGTTGTAAATTTAGTGGCATCTCTCCAATCTCATCTAAAAATAGAGTTCCGCCATTTGCTAGTTCAAAAAGCCCTTTTTTAGTTGCTGTAGCATCGGTAAAAGCACCCTTTTCATATCCATATAGCTCACTTTCAAGCAAATTTTCAGGTATTGCAGCCATATTAATAGCCATTAATGCTGAATCTTTTCGCTTTGAGTTTTCATGAATATATCTGCTAAAAAGCTCTTTACCTACACCGCTTTCTCCCATTATCATCACACTTACATCGGTTTGGGCTGCCTTTTTGGCAATATTTAGAGTTTTGTCTAAATTTGCAGAAGCAGCTAAAAAATTACTACTTTTTATCTCTGTGGTAGTATCTGATTTTTTAGCTTTAGTTTTTTGAGTTATCGCGCTAGTTCGTTTAATCGCCGTAGCTAAAGTATCAATATCAAATGGCTTAGTTAAAAAATCCTTCACCCCAAGGCGAACACTCTCAATAGCCCTATTTAATGTAGCATTTCCAGTCATTATAATCACATCATACTTGCCACCAAGTTCTTTTATAAACTCTAGTCCATCCATTCCAGGCATATTTATATCAGTTACTATGACATCAGTATCATTACTTAATTTTTTAAGTGCTTCAGTAGCACTTTTATAAGATTTTACACTAAATTCTTCATAATCACCTAGAGCAATTTCAAGTGATTTACGCATATTTATATCATCTTCTACGATTACAACATTCATGATTTACCTTATGATTTTGTGTATTGTAGCACCTTGGGGCTTAAATTCCACTATAAAGCGGATAGGAGTGATAATTAATTCTGTGGTAAAAAGAGCTGAGTTTGGATATGTAGTTGAGTTATCTAGAATTCTTACTTCTTCTGAAACAAAGCAGTCAAATAGTTCATTTTTGTGTAAATTTAAATACTCATAAGCAGTTAAATTTGCCGGTTTTGAGATTGGGATAGAGCATATAATTTGACTATTCTTATATCCTTTAACCATCGATCTAGATATAGTGATCTCATCGCTACTAAGTATCCCATTGACGGTAATTAATCTAGCCCAAAAGATAAACTCATCACCGCCAAATAGGCTATTTAGCGCAAATATTAATAAGCAAAAAGTTCTAGCCACTTTTCTCTATCTATTTTTAGCTCCATTTCAACTCTATATAGACCATCTTTAAAGTCTTGGTTGATTACTGAAGCATTTTTGATAAGGCCTAAAACTCTGCCTTCAATAATTGAACTTTGCAACATTGCATCTTTTACTGTATCTTTAGCATTAATTTTAACACCATAAAGTTTAGCTGCTAGCTGTCTATGACCATCTGTAATTGCTGAACGTTTAGCTAATGCACGAGCCTGAGCCGGACTCACAGTATCAAGCGGCGGAATTCCCTCGCCAATAGCGCTAAATGCTACCTCATTATCAGCATTCATAGCTGGGATCATTTTTTCATTTTGAATGATCTCTCTAATATCCTCTTTATCGACTTTTTGGACAATTACCTCGGCTGGTTGTTGATTAGAACCAGATGCATTTGCACAACCTGCTAATGCTAAACCTGCAACCAGTGTGTATAAAACTCTTTTCATACCTTACAACCTTTTAAATTTGAATTTAAATTTTATAAAGCAAATATTATTCCACTTCTTCAATTTTAGCCATTTGTTCAGCTATAAAATCATCATCGATGATATCCATATCTTGATCATCGCTCTCTTCTTTAGGGCATCTTGCAATGCTGACAACTTCATCGCTACCGACATTTACAACGATTACGCCGCTTGTGTTGCGACCAGCTTTTCTAATAGTTTGCATATCTACTCTAATCATCTTACCGCTGCTTGTAAGAGCCATTAAATCCATGCTTTCATCCACCATAACTACACCGACTAGGTCTTTGGTTTTTGATGTTAGTTTCATACAAATAACACCCTTACCGCCACGGCTTTGAAGTCTATACTCATCAGCAGTTGTGCGTTTGCCTATACCTTTTTGGCTAACGCTTAAAATTTCTTGCGTATCGTTCTCTATAACGACAGCGCCTACTACTTCATCGCCTTCTTCTTTAAATCTAATAGCAGTTACTCCTCGGGCTACACGGCCAATTTGTCTAACTTTGCTTAGTGGAAATTTAATACACATACCTTTTTTAGTTACGACAAACAGCATCTTTTCATCACTAGATTCTGGAAGTTCATCAATACTTTCAAGAATATGTTCTATTTGACTCTCTTCAAGTTCGGATATTGCTTCTATTTCGCTATCAATAACCTCTTCAAGTGCATCAAATCCACTCTCTTCAAGCTCATTTTCTACTATTATATCTGGGTCATCTGCTACTTTTTCATCATAATCACTTGTGGCTATAACTACTGTTACTAATTCATCGTTTTCATCTAAATTTATAGCTTTAACACCGATACTTCTGATGTTTTGATATTCGCTTAAATTTGTTCTTTTTACAAGACCATTTTTAGTAAAGAATGCTAAAGATTTATTTTTAGAAAAATCAGTAGTCGGAATAATTGCTTTAATCTTTTCATCTGGTTGAAGATTGATTAAATTTACTACAGCTTTTCCTTTAGCGGTGCGACTGCCTTCTGGGATTTTATATACTTTTAACCAGTATAACTGCCCGCGATCAGTTACAAACATCAGCGTATCATGACTCATACAAGTAAAGAAACTCTCTATAAAATCATCATCATATGTAGTTACTGCGACTTTGCCTTTGCCGCCGCGTTTTTGTTTTTCATAACTTTTACTTGGTACACGCTTGATATAGCCCCTATGAGTGATGGTTACTACCATATTTTCATTAGGGATTAGGTCTTCTACGTCAATATCATCATAATCATCGATAATTTCAGTAATTCTTGGACATTTAAATTTAGATTTAATCTCTAAAAGTTCATCTCTTATAATACTTTCTATTAGCTCTTCACTTTTTAAAATTGCATCTAATCTATCGATTAACTCTAAGATCTCTTTTAGCTCTGCTTCTAGCTTCTCACGCTCAAGACCTGTTAATTTGCTTAATCTCATATCTAAAATTGCATTACTTTGTAATTCGCTTAAGCCAAATTTATTCATTAACCCATCTCTAGCGTTTGCTGTATCGGCACTTGTTTTGATTAGAGCTATTACATCATCTATATTATCTAAAGCGATTTTAAGCCCTTCAAGGATATGGGCTCTAGCTTTTGCTTTTTGTAAATCAAAAATAGTTCTTCTAATAATTACTGTTTTTCTATGGTTTAAAAATAGTCTTAAAAGTTCAATTAGTGAGAATATTTTTGGTTCTTTATTGTTTATAGCTAGCATAATCACCCCAAATGTTACTTCCATTTGAGTTGATTTAAATAGATTATTTAAGACAATATCACTCATAGCATCACGCTTAAGCTCAATAACAAGACGAATTCCATCTCTATCGCTTTCGTCACGAACTTCGCTAATGCCTTCTATTTGTTTCTCTTTTACTAGCTCAGCAATATCAGAGTGTAGTTTGCTTTTATTTACTTGATATGGTAGTTCATCTACTACTATTACATCTTTGTTTTGCTTTTTTTCTATGTGTGTTTTAGCTCGAAGTTTAATTCTGCCTCTACCAGTACGGTAAGCCTCCATTATTCCTTTTTTGCCAAAAATTATACCACCAGTTGGAAAATCTGGTCCTTTAATATGAGCCATTATATCTTCTAGTGTGGCATCCTTGTCATCAAGTAATACCAAAAGCCCATCTACAAGCTCATCAAGGCTATGTGGCGGAATATTTGTCGCCATACCTACTGCAATACCGCTTGATCCATTTAAGAGTAAATTTGGCACTCTAGCTGGTAATACATCTGGTTCTACCATGCTATCATCATAGTTTGGGATAAAATCAACAGTATCTTTATCTAAATCTTTTAATAGCTCTTCAGCTAGCACTGTCATTCTAGCTTCAGTATAACGCATAGCAGCAGCATTATCACCATCTACAGAACCAAAGTTTCCTTGTCCATCGACAGCTGGCACTCTCATAGAAAAGCTTTGTGCCATTCTAACAAGTGCGTCATATACGGCGATATCACCGTGCGGATGATATTTACCTATTACATCACCGACGATACGGGCGGACTTTTTATATGGACTGCGACTGCCTACGCCTAAGTCATTCATAGCATATAAAATTCTTCTATGAACCGGCTTTAATCCATCTCTAGCATCTGGCAAAGCTCTACCAATAATAACGCTCATCGAATAGTCTAGATAGCTAGCTTTTATCGAGTCCTCTACATCTATGGTTGCTACATCTTGATTTGAGTTAAAAATATTATCTTCCATCTTTTTCCTTGAAAAATCTGCTTAATATTTTATCTCAAATTTAATAAATATTAGCTAAAAAGTATGGAATTATTATATTTTAATAGCTAGAAATTAGTAAAAATTTATTTAAAATTATCTTTATTTATTTGTAGTAATGGATAAATATTTTATTTAAATCACACTTTATAAAGTAGATAATAAGAGTGGCGAAGTCAAGACTATGTTTGATTGTTTTTTGTCAATTTTTTAGTATATAGACTATTATCAGAGCAGTTAAACGTATTCTACTATGATTAAAATAGAGAGCTTTGATCCCTTATAGCTAGTGGTAAAGTTAAGGATTTGACAAGGATAATTATTTAAATTGCAAAATAACTGATCTAACCTAATCTCAAAGTGACTAT
>JAFVMP010000180.1 GCA_017506845.1 Campylobacter sp. | reverse complement strand
TCTCTTGCATCTGCTAAAACTATCCCAAACAGTACATTTATACCAGCCTTTTTTAGTACTTTTTTAGCTTCAAGTATACTAGTACCAGTTGTGATAATATCATCAACTAAAATTACTGGATTATCAATTTTTTTTAAAAGCTTAAATCCTCTTGGATTTTTTTGGCGAAATTCTAGTGATTTACCAGCATATTTGACCGGATTTGTTGCACGAATAGCCCGATAAACTGGCTGCAAATCTGTATTTTTAAGCGATTTGGCCAGTATTGCTGTGTGTGAGTAGCCGCTTTTAGTATTATCATCTAGGGGCACGACAGAAATTGCACTACCAAAGCTAAACTCATTAGCAAATTTAGCCATACAAAGTTGTGCTAAGCGAGAAATAGCAAAGCTACCATATAGATTATGTTTAGATAAGATAATCTCTTTAATATCGCTATATTTATAAAAATAATAAACCTTTAGCCCATCAACGAGCCGGCATCCTTGTTCATATTGACTTAGTATTTGCTCGCACTGAGTGCAGATAATAGCTAGGGAGAACCTAGAGCATTTAGCACAACGCATTAGTTGGTTGCTAAAATAGCCCTAGTCGTAGCCCTTACCATATCATTTAACATATCAGTAATAAATGGCTGAAATGCTGATACTCTAGGGAGTGGAGTATATTTACCTTGTGGTTGAGATATGGTTTTAGTTATAATGGTATCACCATTTTTGATTTTGATTTTTAACTTGCTTTTACCTTGAAGATTTTGCCCGCTATAGCCACTTAAATTTGCGCTAAATTCTATAATCTCTATATCAACTATGCTAGGATTTTGCCCGCCTAAAATTGCATTACTAGCTTTTAATTCCATCTGAAGTGCTTTAGCAAAGGTTTGTTTTAAATCCTCAGCCATTATTACGCTATGTTCTACACTACCTTTAGAATCAGTAATTGTAGCAATTATACTCTTATTTGCTCTAGTATCAGTAATGCTATTTATGCTTATCTCTTTTTGGGTTAAATTTAGTCCTACTGGAGTGTAGCTAGACAAGCTTAATACAGAGCTAGAACTAGTACATCCAGTTAAATTTAATCCTATACAAAGCATCAAAACTACAAAAATAGCCACTCTCATATCTAGCCTTTATAGTTTTGAAATCTCTTGAGCAACTTTATTGGCTGTTTGCTTGATTAGTAGATTCATATATAGGTCAAAATCATCTATCTTGCTTACACTTAGATCACTTACATTTTGAGTTGTAGTGATATAGAGTGTTCTATTTTTATTGATATTTTTAATTTTTAGCGTACCAAAGAGTTTTGAATTTAAATAATTTGCACCTGGACTATAAATGCTTTTGATATTATCAAATTCAAACTGAACCCTATATGTATAAGGCGAATCACCATCACTTGCAACATAAATTCCACGAGCTTCTAGTTCAGCAGCTAATGTTTCGTAAAATACTTTAGCAAAATTTTTATCAAATTTAATATATTTACCATTAATTTTTATGAATTTTTGTGTCTCTATTAAATCGATAACTTTATGGATATATACCTTTTTTAGTGCTGCTGATGTATCGATTGTGCGGATATTTTCACAACAATTTATTGCTATATCACTTCTGTATAATTTACCATCAATTAGCGTCTCATAGCCTCTTTGTGAGCAAGGCTCACACTTTGCATCTATGCGAAATAGTGTTTGTTTAGGTTTTTGCTCCTGGTTAGTTTGTGTGTTATTGCTTATGGCGCATCCACCTAAAATCATTGCTAAAACTAAAACAAAAAATACTCTCATTTTCTCTCCCTTATAGATTTTATACTCTCTCCACCTAGGCCATAATTTTGCATATCTATCTCATCGATGATTACAACGGTACTAGATTTATTCCTACCTAAGACCCGACTTACTAACTCTGTTACACCCTCTATAAGCTGCGCTTTTTGCTCAGCTGTAGGCTCACCATTTTCTTTAGTTACTCTAATGTTAATATATGGCATAATCTTCCTTTTAAATTATACTAGCAAATTTTGTGCCATTGCGATTTAATATACTACTTTACTATTTGCCACTCTCCGTTATTATCTCTTTTGAGTCTGATTTTATCACCATCTATATGGCTATTTTCGGATTTAATTTTAATAGTTATTTGAGTATTATTTTCACTATTATCTTGACTTAATATCTCTATATCTTTGATTACTTTGCTAGTATTAGTAGTTTTATTTTGTTCTATTGTAGCGTTTATAGCGCCTTCTATATACTCCATTGCTGGACTAGATTTAATCTCTTCTGGTAATGCAACCTTGATAGCCTCTTTGATATTGCCATCTTTTACTTGATTTAATATATCTGCAGCACTGCTACTATCAGAACCACACCCTACTAATATAAATGAAAATATAATAAAAACTACTCTTTTCACAATCTCTTCCTAATCTATCTTAAGCACACTCAAAAACGCCTCGCTAGGTAGCGTAACCTTGCCAATAGCTTTCATACGCTTTTTACCCTCTTTTTGTTTCTCTAGTAATTTTCTTTTACGAGTAATATCACCACCATAGCACTTAGCAGTTACATTTTTACCCATTGATTTTACCGTCTCTCTAGCAATAATTTTACTACCGATACTAGCTTGGATTGCTACTTCAAAAAGCTGACGAGGCACTATCTCTTTCATAGCTTTTACAAAGTCTCTACCCTTACTCATAGCCTTTTCATCAGGCACGATAATAGAAAGAGCATCAACCGTTTCACCAGCTACTTTAATATCAAGCTTGACAAGATTTCCTACTCTATACTCACTTGGTTCATAATCAAAACTTGCATAGCCTTTAGTAGCGCTTTTTAATTTATCATAAAAGTCCATAACAATCTCATTCATTGGTATATCATATTCTAAAAGCACCCTTGAAGTGGTTATATAATCCATTTTAGTTTGAATAGCACGGCGTGAATTTAAAAGAGTTATAATATTGCCTAAAAATTCGCTAGGCGTTATAATTGTAGCCTTAACATATGGCTCTTTTATATGATCTATCTTATTTGTTGGCGGTAGTTCGCTTGGATTTTGGATATCTAAAATAGCCCCATCAGTACAAACTACTTGATAGGTTACTGTTGGAGCTGTGGCGATAAGATCTAGATTAAACTCACGCTCTAGTCTCTCTTTTACCACTTCCATATGAAGTAAGCCTAAAAATCCAACCCTAAATCCAAAGCCAAGAGCCGCTGATGTCTCAGGCTCATAGCTAATTGAGCTATCATTTAGCTTTAATTTATCAAGAGCATCTCTTAAATCTTCAAATTTATCTGTATCAATCGGATATAAACCAGCAAATACAAACGGCTTAGCCTTTTCAAATCCGCCTATAGGTTCTGCGGCTCTATTTTTAGCTAGAGTAATAGTATCACCTACGCTTACACTTGCTACATCTTTTAGCCCTAGCACTACTATGCCAACTTCTCCGGCTTTTAGCTCATTTGTTTTGATTGGTGCGACTGGGTTTGGATACATTAAATCCAATACCATATGTTTTTTATCAGTGCCCATTACATAGACTTCATCGCCTTTTTTGACACTTCCATCATATAATCTTACAAGTGCTAAAGCACCTAGATAGTTATCAAACCAACTATCATAAATAAGCGCCTTTAGCGGTAGATCCAAATTTGCCTTTGGTGGTGGTATCTTGCGAATTATAGTCTCTATTAACTCCTTTATACCAACCCCACTTTTTGCGCTTACTTCTAAAGCCTCACTACAATCAAGACCGATAACATGCTCTATCTCATCTTTTACCCTATCAGGATCAGCTGCTGGAAGGTCAATTTTA
>JAFVMP010000018.1 GCA_017506845.1 Campylobacter sp. | reverse complement strand
TCCTTAAAAGCTCTTAGTATTCCTATATTTTTTGAACTATTTTTGCGTTATTTATCGCTGATTATAAATACCTTAATGGTCGCTGCATACTCAAATTTTTTAGTTGGGGCTATGGGTGCTGGTAATCAAATTCTTGATATTTTTATAATTATTTTTGCATTTTTAAGTATCGGTTGTTCAGTTGTCATCACTCAAGCAATTGGAGCTAAAGATAAAATTTTAGCTAGAAAGGCAATCCATCAAAGTCTATTTTTAAATTTAATTTTAGGCCTAGTTTGTTCAATAGGTATTTTGTGGCATGGAGATTGGATTTTAGAATTAATGAATGTGCCAAAAGAGCTAATGAGCCAAAGTATAATCTACTTGCATATGCTTGGAATTTGCCTATTTTTTGATGCTATTGGGATAGTTTTGGCATCAATAATTCGTGTTTATAATAGAGCTTATAGCGTGATGTTAGTAACTGTATTAATGGACGGCATTACAGTTATTGGCAATTACTATGTGTTGCATTATACGCAAAGTGAGCTGTTTGGCGTAGGGTTATCTACGATTATAGGGCGTGTTGTAGCTATTATTATTTTGATATTTATGCTAGTTTGCCTACTTAAATTTAAACCTACGATAAAAGAATTTATAAAAATTGAGCGTGATGTATTTAATAAGATTATAAAAATCGGCGGCTGGGCAGCTGGGGAGAATCTATTATGGATTGTTCAATATACCATTGCTTTTGGTTTTGTAGCTAGTCTTGGCAAGGAGAGCTTAAGCGTCCAAACCATATATTTTCAAATTTCTTTATTTATAATGTTAATTGGTCAAGCAATCAGTATAGCAAATGAGATAATAATTGGTAAATTAGTAGGTGCTAAAAAACTACAAATAGCATATAAACACACTTGGCGTGCTTTATATATAAGTATTTTAGCATCATTTTTAGTAGCACTTGCTAACTTTATATTTAATCAGCAGACAATGAGTGCGTTAAATTTAAATATCGAATTAAAAGAGCTAATGATTCCACTATTTACTCTATCTATATTCTTAGAAGTTGCTAGAACATTTAATATTATAATGGTTAATTCACTTCGTGCTAGTGGAGATGCGAGATTTTGCTTTTATAGTGGCGTTGTATTTATGTTTGGGGTTTCGCTTCCAGTAGGTTATATTTTGTGCTTTAATTTTGGGCTTGGAATTTTAGGTGTTTGGATTGGATTTTGTGCTGATGAGGCGCTGCGTGGTATCACTAATGCATGGCGTTGGAAGAGTAAAAAATGGCAAGATAAAGCCGTAGTTTGATTTAATCAGATAAAAATTATATTAATCAAAATTAAACTAAAATTGAGCAAAGTTTTAAGCAAAAAATATACTCCAAAATATGCTAAAATCGTGTTTTAAGTTTAATTTAATTGACAAAAAAATTAAATTTCATTACAATTTCATTTAACATTTTTATCTTTTTGGGAAGGAGGATAAAGTGCAAGGTAATAGTAATAACTCTACATTTATGTGGTTTTTAGTTGTTTTAGTAATTATCATTGCAGGTGCTGGATATACTTTTTATAATGCCAAAGGTATGTCGTATTTTAGCGATGATAGTGCAGCCTGTAACAACTGCCATGTTATGAATGATGTATATGCTAGCTGGCGTAAAAGCCCACACTCAAGAGAGATTAACGGCAAGCCAATTGCAAGCTGTAATGACTGCCATTTACCAAATGAGTTTGTAAATAAATGGATAGCCAAAGCTCAAAGTGGTGTTTCTCACGCTTATGCATTTACCTTTAATCTAGATGATTTACCGCAAAATTTCACTGCGACTAAAATGAGTAAAAATATGGTACAAGCAAACTGTGTACGCTGTCACTCTCAAATGGTATCAGTAGTGGTAAATCCAACAACAACTGTAAATCATGCCAATGAACAGCTAAGCTGTGTAAAATGCCATGCTAATGTAGGTCATACACGTGGATTTTAAGGCTGATTTAAATACTTTGATAACAAAGTAAATTTAACTTTTATAGAAAGGATAAGAGTATGAAAAAGGCTCTTTTGGCGGTATTAGCTATTGTTGTCTTGATCGGCTTTGTGTTATTTAACAAAGACATTTCAAGCAAAAAAGCTCAGCCTGATATGGCTGGCGTAGTCTCTAAAGAAGTGGTGAATATGAGCGATGATGATCCACGCTTTGATGTTTGGGGTAAAAATTTCCCTGAATATGTAGATATGTATTCAGCAGTTGAAAATGAAGCACCATTTGAGACTGAATTTGGTGGTAACCACGCATATTCTAAACTAATTAGATATCCACAACTTACAGTTTTATGGGCTGGATATCCATTCTCTATGGACGCAAATGAAGAACGCGGCCACTTCTGGATCCAAGTAGATCAAATGGATACAGCAAGAAACAATAAAGACTTCTTAAATTCACACGGTTTTGCAGGTTTTGGTGGTCAGCCAGCTGCTTGTATGAACTGCCACAGCGGTTGGACAAAATGGCTAGAAAACAACGCTGCTTTAGGCGATACTCCTCGTGAAAAATGGGTATCATTTAATAGTGCTAAATACTGGACAATGATCAAAAATGTACCAGCTCTAGAAGGCATAGCAGAAAATAGCCCAGAACATAGCGGCCCTCACGGCGGTAAAAGAATGGGTGTTGCCTGTGCTGATTGTCACGTACCAAATACAATGGAACTTCGTGTAACTCGTACAGCTCTAATTAACGCTTTAACAAAATGGAGAGGCTACGAAGCAGATCCAGTAACTGGTGTTAAAGCTACAAGAAGCGAAATGAGAACTCTAGTTTGTGCGCAATGCCACGTTGAATACTACTTCCGCCCAACTGGTGAGAAAGTAAAAACTATCGGTGAAACAATCGCTAATGATACTGATAAAAAATGGTGGAACGGCACTCAAAAAACTTATGATGAGTTTGATAGCTGGAGAGATGGCAACAAAGCTACTGAAATTGAAGTTGCAGGTATTGAGCTAGTATTCCCATGGAAACAATGGGGTAAAAATGAGCCATTTAGAATTGAAATGTTTGATGAATATTATGATGAGAATAGCACTCGCTCTATATTCCCACAAGATTGGCCACACAAAATTACTAAAGCGCCAATGCTAAAAATCCAACACCCTGAAACAGAGCTATATTCAAGCTCAGTTCACGCAGCAAATGGTGTAAGTTGTGCTGATTGTCATATGCCATATGTAAGAAAAGGCTCAAGCAAAATGACAAATCACAATGTAACTTCTCCGCTTAAAGATAT
>JAFVMP010000179.1 GCA_017506845.1 Campylobacter sp. | reverse complement strand
GCTCTATTTGTTTTACCTACATATCCTACACTTCTAGGTGCTGTACAAATGGATGATACAGGTTCTACAAGACTTGGTAAATATGTATTTAACCACGCATTCTTAATCCCTGGTGTTTTAGCTATTGCTTTCTCTGTTGCATTTGGCTTTATAGCTTCTGCTATAATCTAACACCTAATATACTCCAAGCAGCTGCTTGGAGTATATTATCCTTTAACTATTTTTACTAATTATAAAATAATTCAAATTTTATAACATATATAGTCTAAATATCTACAAACCCTAATCAGAAATAAATTTGATTATCCCTTACATTATAAATTAACAAAATAAGTATAGTAATCTATTTCGAATTTGTGCAATAATATTTTTATTTTGCTATAATATCACTTTTTAACTAAAGGCTTTTATTTAGCTAAGCCAGTCAATTAAGGCTTTATCATGGGATAACAAATAAGCATTGCACTGGCTAAAATGCCGTGAGCCAAAAAACGCACCACGAGCAAGCGGACTAGGGTGTGCGGCTTTTAAAATCATATGGCGATTTGAATCGATAAGCGAGGCAAGATTTTTAGCGTGATTACCCCAAAGCATAAATACGCAGTGGTTAAATTTAGCATTTATAGTGCGGATAACACCAGCAGTAAAGATTTGCCAACCAATTTTAGAATGCGAAGCAGGGCGATTTTGTTCTACTGTTAGGGCAGTGTTTAAAAGCAAAACACCTTGATTTGCCCAGCTAGTTAAATCACTGCTTCTACTAGTAAATATATCACAATCTAGATCATCAAAAAGCTCTTTAAATATATTTTTCAAACTCGGCGGTGTTTTTATATTATTTGGAGTGCTAAAGGCTAGCCCCATCGCTTCACCCGCATTATGATATGGATCTTGACCGATAATTATAACCTTTAAATCACTTGGCTTGCATAGATTAAAAGCATTAAAAATAAGCTCTTTTGGCGGGTAAATTGTAGCAGTTTGAGAATTTAAAAATGAAATTATCTTAGCAAAATTTAAACTATTAAGCTCATCTTTTAAAAGCTCTTGCCACTCTGGATCTAGATATGATATTAAATTTGAATACATAAAAGTAGCCTAGCAAAAGCTAGGCGAGTTATTATAAAGCTTTTTTAACTTCTGCTACAATGCTAGCAAATGCTGCTGCATCATTCATAGCTAAATTTGCCAAGACTTTTCTGTCTAGTTCGATGTTTGCTTTTTTAAGGCCGTTTATAAATCTTGAATAGCTAATATCGTTTAGTCTGCAAGCTGCATTAATACGGATAATCCACAATCTGCGGAAGTCGCGTTTTTTAGCGCGTCTATCACGATATGCATATACTAAACTTCTTTCTAATTGCTCTTTAGCTTTTCTAAAGTGTTTGTGTCTAGCACTATAAAAACCACGAGCTAGTTTTAGAACCTTTTTATGTCTGCGGCGTCTTACAACACCAGTTTTAACTCTTGCCATATTTATCCTTTACAAATTGGCGTCCAATAAGCTGGAACTTGTCCCATTATAGGGAGGTTAGAATGACTTTAAATCGTCAAAAACTTATATACAAAGCATTTTTTTAACAGCTGAGACATTTGTACTATCTACATATTGAGATTGTCTTAGGTCTCTTTTACGCTTAGGTGACATTTTAGTCAAGATATGGCTTCTAAATGCTGAGCCTCTTTTAATCTTGTTTTTGCCAACTTTAAAGCGTTTAGCTGCACCGCGAACAGATTTCATCTTTGGCATGCGCTTTTCCTTTACTTCAAAATAAGCGCTGATTATACCAAATTTGAATTTAAAACTATATAAAATCAATT
Source organism: Campylobacter sp. (assembly GCA_017506845.1). Taxonomy (GTDB): domain Bacteria; phylum Campylobacterota; class Campylobacteria; order Campylobacterales; family Campylobacteraceae; genus Campylobacter. The sequence goes on along the minus strand of JAFVMP010000179.1, from coordinate 1,820 downwards.
AAATTTGATATTTTTCTCAAATTCATCAAGCCTTTTATGAATACTTCTAAGCTCTGTAATAGTCGTCCAATTATCTATAAATACGCTAAAACTACTACGAACTTGATCAAATGCATTGCTAACTTGTATTAAAACTCCAAGAGTAATAACTCCGGTAAAAAGCCCTCCGCCCATAATAATAAATGGAACAATTACCATAAACTGAGAAAATGAGATAAGCCAAATATTAAAATAACCATAATGTAAAAATAATCTATAAAAATTAAATCTAACCCCACTAAATAGGCTTATGACGCTTTCATTACTAGCATAATTTATCTTATCATCTTCAGCATAAACTAGCTCTTTTCTAAAAGCAGCTTCGCTTTTTTGGATATTATACTCTAGTTTTGGTAGCTTAATACCTACAAACCACGAAACAATAAGACCTCCTATACTTACAGCTAACGCCACCCAAACAAGCGAACCTGGAATATCTTTAAGATATGGCAGATCAACTCCGCTACTAAGCTCCCATAAAACTGGGATAAAAGCAATTAATATCATAATAGCCTTTAAAACCTGCAAACCCAAAGTCTCAGTAATCTTAGCAAATCTATATACATCTTCTTGCATCCTTTGGCTTGAGCCTTCTATATCATGCTCGCACTCTCTCCATTTGCCAAGATAGCCAAATGTCATAGCCTCTCTCCATCTAAAAACCCAGTGGCTAGCAAAAAAAGTGGTAAGCGTAGCAATAATCACATAAGGCATTGCAATTAGTAAAAAACGATAAATTTGCTCCCAAAACTCATCTACGCTGTGATTTTGTACATTTTGCATAATATCATAAAAGTCTTTATACCAATCATTTATAGCAACATTCAATCTAGTTTGGAATATAAGAGAAACAATAATAACAAATAATCCACCATATGCCCAAACAGCCCACTTTTTACTCTTAAAAAATGTAGAAAACATAATTAACCTTATAAAAAATTTGCTGATTATACTAGATAATTTTTAATTATTTAGTTATATCAATTAATTTTAAGTTCAATATAATTTAAATGATTATAAAATTTAGCCAAATTTAAATTACGAAAGGAGAAATAGATGGAGTTTTTAATGAACTTAAGCGATGGCAAACAATTTACCATTCAGCTTTTAATCGTTTTAATTTGTCTATTTTATGGGGCTAGAAAGGGCGGTATTGCTCTTGGCTTACTTGGTGGTATAGGTATGTTTGTACTTACCTTTGGATTTGGCGTAAGTCCTGGTAAGCCAGCAATTGATGTAATCTTTACTATTTTATGTGTGGTTGTAGCTAGTGCTACATTGCTTGCAAGTGGCGGTCTTGATGTAATGCTACAAATTGCTGAGAGAATATTAAGAAAAAATCCTAAATTCTTAACAATTCTAGCTCCATTTGTAACTGCATTTTTAACAATTTTATGCGGTACTGGCCATGTTGTTTATACTATGATGCCAATCATCTACGATATCGCTATCAAAAATGGAATCCGTCCAGAACGCCCAATGGCAGCAGCATCTGTAAGCTCACAAATGGGTATTATAGCAAGCCCTGTAAGTGTGGCTGTAGTTTCACTAACTGCAATGCTTTTAGCTCCAGGTATTAAGCATTTAGAAGGGTTTGATGGGTATTTAAATTTACTTGCTATTACTATTCCTGCTACTTTAATTGGTGTTTTAGCTGTAGGTATTTTTAGCTGGTTTAGAGGTAAAGATTTAGATAAAGATACTGAATTTCAAGCAAAAATCGCAAATGATCCTGAATTTAAAAAATATGTTTATGGTGATTCTAAAACGCTTTTAGATGT
>JAFVMP010000178.1 GCA_017506845.1 Campylobacter sp. | reverse complement strand
GTTATTACAATTGTATCACATAATGTTAAATATGATGAGAATGATTGCAAAAAATCAAAAAATAAAAATATAGAATTGGAGCTTTAATGAGGCTATTTATAATAAAATTAATAAAACTTGCTGGAGTTATTGATGAATAAACATAGCGAGTTAGAAATTTTTAAGCTCTGCGAGAGATTAGCAGAGCTTTTGGGCGATGAAGAAGCCATAGCAGATTTGAAAAAATTATATACCAATCACCCAGAAATGTTTCAAAATATCAAAGAAGTATCAAAAATTATTAATGAAGTGCTTACAGAGCCAGAGCTAATAAAAATCCTAGAGCAAAAAGCGATAAAGACTTTGTAGCAGTTAAACATTTATCTAATATAGAAAATAAAATTGGTGATATTGGTATTAGAAATAATCAAGGTACAAATATTATTTTTCACGCAAATATATCAGCAAGTAGAAATTTTAATAGACTACTTAAAAAAGATGTAGTGACTACTGGTGAAGCCGTCCACTCCCTTCACACCTCGAGACCTGCCGAGCTGGGCGGTGATAATCAAAGATTACCTGGTGCAAATGCACATTCAGTAATCACTATAACAAGCATTATACAGCAAGATATCAAATATAAAAATAATAAAGATAATAAAAATAGATCAAAAAATAAAAATATAGAATTGGGGATTTAAAAATAAGATTATTTATAGCAGAAAAACCTGAACTTGCAAGAGCTATTGCAAATGATATGGATGGGAAACAAGAGAAATTTGATGGATATATAAAAATTGGAAGCGATATTATTGCTTGGGCTTTTGGGCATATTTTAGAGTTATGCGAACCAGAAGAATATGATAAAAAGTATTATTATTTTTGGCTCTAGATGATTTAATTGCATCGCCATAAAATTTTTTCACTTCATAACCTAAATTTAAAAAATATTCTTGATTTTTTTCATTTGGGATTATACTTTCTTTGTTGTCTGTTTGTTCTGGTGAAGACCAAATTTCATAAGCAATAAAACATAATAAAAAACTCGTAGAATACACCATTACTTCAAAATTAATATTGTTATAAAATATTGCTATAACACAAAAAACAATAGATAATCCACCTAAGAAATTCATCAATAATAAAGATATTGGTGAATTAGTCAAAAACTCTTTTACATTTAAGGTATTGGGTCTTAAATGTTTAACTTCTGCATCTACTACTCTCATTTATTTACCTTTTTTTATTAATTTTTTTATGGTTTTGATTATTTTTAAACTCATCATAAAGCTGATTTATTTCTTTTTTAATATCTGAAAAATAATCCAATTCTATAATTTTATTAAGTAATTTTGGTTCTAAAAATCTACTCATTTCTTGAAAAAAATTTTCTTTTAAATCTTCATTATTTAGAATATATAATTTTTCATCTAGCAATTTATCAAAATCAGAAATCTTATAGTCATTAATCTTGTTTTCAACAAATTTATTATTTAAAATAATATTTATATCTTTTAGAAATTTAATATCCCATAAATCTCTGTATTTAATGTATTTTCTTGCACCAAATGCAATGATTTTATCTGCTAAAATTTCATCTAAGCTTTCAACTCTTAAAAGTATATCTTCAGTATGATTGGGGTTATAATGATTTCTAATATTTTTGATTTTATTATCATAACTAGGTATTTTACATACTTCAATATTTATTCTCTCTTTTCTATTCTCAATAGGCAAATGGATTTTAGCAATCCATTTTTGAACTCTATTTTCGTCATTTTTTGGGTAAATTAACTCTATTTCTAAATTATACTTATTTTTGATACTTTTGATAAAAGCTTCTTCAAATTCTCTAAACAACTCTTTATCAAAATCCAAACTTTCATTACATAATACAAAGTTTAAATCTTCGCAGTAGCGTGCGCCTTGATAACAAAGCCTTAAGGCTGTTCCACCTTGAAAAGCGATTTGTTTTGAAATTTCACAATCGCTTAGAGCTTTTAAAATATCTAAATGTAACATCTCTTTTATAATTACTGATTTTAAATTAGTGCCTAAATTTTGCGAATGATTTTCTGCTAATATACCTAAATTAATATAATTCATCTTTTTCCCTTTGTTCAATTATTAAATCCACACTTCTTTTATGTAAAAAAGCATCTTTAATCGCTCTTTGTGCGTTAGCACAATATACGCCTCTATACTCATCAAAATATATATCTTTACTAAATAAAATATTATCAACATTACCTTTTGTAAATTCAATAATTCCCAAAGGTGTATAAAATACGGCACTTTTACTTTGAGAGATAAATGTTAATCGATTTGGAATTTGTGAGATAACTCCTTCTTCGCTTAAAACGGTTTCTAAACTTAGATAAAAATCACGATAATCTCTTAATCTACAAGCAATATTGAATAATAAATTGTCTGGTTGATTTTTGGCTCTTGGATTATAATATAGACCACGAGCAATTCTAATGATGATACCATTTTTAACTTGCCGATTTAAAGAGACTTTTAGATGATTTTTGTCTTCATCAAAAAATAAGGCTAGTTGATTGATTTTAATAAAAGCAGTTTCAAACTCATTATCAAGCCTATCAAGCACGGCAATTAATTCCTTAGTTTTCATTTAACTTCCTTATCTAAAAATTAACATTTTTGTTAATTTTTAGATAAGCATATCATAATTATTTTTCTAATTCAAGTTTTTTAGTTAAAAGAAAAATCATCTCATCACTTCTTATAATAAGCTCTTTTTTTCAAAGCATTGGTTATTTTTTTTCTCTGCTATTTGTTTTTCTAAATTACTTATCATCGAAAAAGGAAAAATATTATATCGAGTGAGCTTGATAGGCAATTATATAGTGTAGCACCACAAATTTTAACTAGTATAGATTTGACTGTCTTATGGTTTGAAGAACAAAAAGAGATAAGTATCGGCACAAAAAGCAAAGATGAATTTTTACTTGTCTTTGGAATTCTCTTTTAAATTATTGTCATACCACTAAATTCAAATTTTCTAAAAAAGTTACAAAAAGCACCAAATAATCCTTATTATCTTTAATAAAATCATATTTAAGCAAAAAATAAGGGGGGTGGGGGGATAGAATAAGTGTTTTATTTAATTTTTAAGGAGTAAGAATGAAATTATCTCTTATTGTATCAAGAGCAATATTTGGTTTAGGAGTGTTAGGGAGTGTGAGTGCATTTGGAGCAGATTACACCCTAAATAATGCTAATGACTTTCAAACTTATTTTGAAGAAAGTAGCGAGGGCAGTGGAAAATGGGTGCTAAAAGAACAATACAAAAACGATAATCTAACTTTTAATTTTGACTCTCTATCTCTAACCGACCCACAAGATCAAGGAGGTTTAGGGCTAAATATTAAAGACATTACATACAATGGCACTAAATTTATAATCGGTGATGGAATGGGTGAGGATGACAGCTATTTTGGAGAATCAGATGTTGAATTCCAGAGTGGAAACCATTCTTATACAATTAATGCAGATGTGGAGATTAAAACCGATGGGAATCTCCTAGCACAAAGCCCCTCTTATATCAATGGAAATGTGACTATAAATGGAAGCGAACAAGGTGGTGGTAGTCTAGAAGTGTTTAAAATTTGGGGCGCAAATGGTTCTTTAAGTATTGATGGCACTCTTAATTCAAATTATGGTTATTTTACAATCGCTGATTCAAATAGAAAAGGCGGACTTTTACATGTAAGTGGCGATGTAAGCCTTATAAACTCTACTTTTAGAGTCATCACACAAAGCCTTTCTAGTTTAGCATTTAGTGATTATGAACTGATAAGAAGTGATAGCAAAATCACACTTGGTGAAAATAATAAAGTGAATTTACAATATTTAGTTACCCTAAAAGATCTCTTAGGCACACAAAATATTGATGGCATTGCCCATTATGATATTGATAGAGAAGTAAGCGAGAATCTCTATAAAGCGAGTTTAGATTTAAGCAAAGATGAAAAAAGGCTCTCTACGGATATTACTACCACAGAAGATGCTAGAAACCTTGCAAAGATTCTAGCAGAAGAAGTAAAAACTAGAGATGATATGCTAATAGAGCTAAATAACCAAAAAGCAAACACTATAAATGAAGCTGAAAAAGCAAGGATAGATGAAGCTATCACACTCATCACCGCACAAAAAACTGCCATTGAAAGTGCAATCCCTACAGATCAAAATGGGCAAATTAGCGGTAAAGATTTTATTAATGTAGTAGGCACAAGCATAGCACAAAGCGATAAAGCCCTAGCAGGAGAGCTAGTAGATAAACTAAATGGTGTAAAAAATACAGAAATGCACGCAGCTTTACTTTTAGATGTAAAT
>JAFVMP010000017.1 GCA_017506845.1 Campylobacter sp. | reverse complement strand
TAAATCACAAGGATATGGCAATATAATCACACTCTCATCTATTCAAGGCGTAGTAGCACCTAAATTTCAAACCTATAAAAATACACAGATGAGTTCTCCAGCAGCCTATAGCGCTATTAAATCTGGAGTTATTCATCTAAGTCGCTACCTAGCTAAATATCTAAAAGGGGATAATATTAGAGTCAATTGCATAAGTCCAGGTGGAATACTAGATAATCAAAATGAGATATTTCTAAGTCAATACAAAGATGTCTGTCTAAATAAAGGTATGTTAGACCCAGATGATATCTGCGGGGCTTTAATATTTTTACTTAGCGATTATAGCAAGTTTATTAATGGACAAAATATAATCGTAGATGATGGATTTTGCTTATAATCTTAGTAGAGTAAAAATTTTGGCGTAGTAATCTATGCCAAAATCTAAGCAGCATCAAAGCCAAGCGATACTAACTATCAATAATAATTATATAATAATACTATCAAGCTCCAAATTCTCTCATAAAAATAAATTTTTTAATCTCAAATCCCAAATTTTAATCTAAAAATAATTTATTAATAGTAAAATATCAAGTAAATAAAATCCACAAGTTTGAAAGGATAAAATATGTCAATCTTCGACAATTTTAAAATTAAGAATAAAATGCTTATTCTAATTGTAATCCCTTTAATCGTCGCTATGATCATAGCTGGCAATCTCATCAATAAAGAGTATGATACCTATAAACGCACTCAATTACTTGAAGATGGTATTTTACTCTCATCTCAAATTTCACTTGTAATACATGAATTACAAAAAGAAAGAGGTTCATCATCAGGATATTTAGGTAGTAAAAGTGAAGATTTTAAAAAAATCTTGCTAAATCAACGCCAGCTAAGCGATAAAGAGATAAATAAGCTTAATGAAGATCTAGCTGAATTTGAGTTAAATGCATATCCAGTAGAGCTTAGAGACTCTATAAAAGATACTGTAAATGCGCTAAATAATATCCAATCTATAAGAAGAGGCGTAGATAATTTTAGCGTTAAAGTAGGAGATGTTTTAGGATACTATACAAATACTATCTCAAAACTAATCAATAATATAGTAGTAATCTCTAATATCTCAAACAACTACGAGATAATCCGCTCTTTAACTGCATTTGTAAGCTTTATAAATGCTAAAGAAAATGCCGGTCAAGAAAGAGCAGTCTTATCAAATACATTCTCAGCTGATAAATTCGGCGATGGAATTTATAACAAATTTATCGCATTAGTTGTAGCTCAAAATCTATATATAGAAGAGTTTAAAAAATATGCAGACCCTGAGGAGTTAATCAATTACAACAATATAACCAGTGGCAACAAAGACTTTCAAGAAGTCGAGCGTATGAGAGCTGTGGCGATGGAAAATGCATTTACTGGTGGATTTGAGACTAGTGGTACATACTGGTTTGCTACTATTACCAAAAAAATTGATATCTTAAAACAGATAGAAGATAGACTAGCAGCTAGATTAATCAAAGATATAGACCAGATAAGAAAAAGCAATATTGAAGTGCTTGTTTTCTCAATTGGAATTTTAGCCTTTGCATTTATTGCTACATTTGGATTTAGCTACATTATAATCCATAATATTAATAGTAGAATTGCTAAAATCCTAAACTATCTAGTATATGTCCAAAAAACAAAAGATATTAGACCTAGCAATATTTTAAATAAAAGTAGCGATGAAATTGGACTAATCTATGAACAAATAGAAGGATTTTTAAAAGTTATTAGACAGCTATTTGGTCAGCTTGATGGACAAATTCAGCAAAATCTACAAATTGCAAATGACTTACTAAGCGAGTCAAAAGTAATTCAAAATGATACTCAAGAGGGCTTTAAACTATCAAAAGATTCACAAATAATCGGTCATAGCGTAGAAGATAGCCTAAGCGATAATGCTTTAAAAAGCAATGATACAATGAACAATATCATCACAGCTAAAAATGAACTAAGCTCAACCTCTAGCGTTATATCTGAATTCTCTGAGCTAGTAACGCTTGATGCAAGTCGCCAACAAGAGCTATTAACTAATATCTCAATGCTAAATAATGATGCTCAAAATGTTAAGAATATTCTAACAACTATATCAGATATTGCTGATCAAACCAACCTTCTTGCACTTAATGCCGCCATCGAAGCAGCAAGAGCAGGCGAACATGGTAGAGGGTTTGCAGTTGTTGCTGATGAGGTTAGACAGCTAGCTGAAAGAACTGGCAAATCTTTAGATGAGATTGATATAACTATCAATGCTATTACTAGGTCAATTGATGATGTAAGCTCAAAAATCACACAAACCTCAAGAGATTTTACAACATTTGTCGATGAAGCGCAAAATATTCAAAATACAATCCAAACGGCAAATGATAGAATTGATAATATCATCGCCCTAGCCAATCAAACAATGGCTAGTTCAAAAGAGTTAAACGATAAAACCAATAACCTACTAAGTAATAATAAAACATTAAATGATAGGCTACAAAATATCTCAAATTCAATGAATAAAATTAGCTCAGTTTCTGATACACTAGAGCATAAAGCTGAGGATTTAAGGGATAAAATTAGCGAATTTAAGTTTTAATAGCTTTGTTAATAGTATTTGCAATGGCTAAGCTTTTAGTCATTGCAAGAATAAGCATAAATGAAGCGATTTAATAAATAGATGTTTTTATTAAATCGCCTTATTCTCATAGTTGTAATATATTACTCTCAGATTCCATTATTGCCTTATATGTCTCATCATAATATTTTTGAGCATCTATAGCTACGATCATAGCCCCACCAAATGGTACTAGATTAAAGTTATTTGAGCGCTTGAGTATCTCTATTTGCTTAGGTACTGACATCTCTGAAGTTCGGTCTATATATCTGACATAATAATCAATCTCTTGCTTAGTTTGCACACCATTTTCATCTATCATCATACCACTAAAACGCTTAAAATAGCGGTAACTCACACCAATTTGTTCTTCTAAATAGTGCGTAAAAGTATAGCCTAAATGCTCAAGACCAAATAGCACAATCTTGCCACCATTTTGACGCAACTTATCATATACACAACCCTTACTAAAGCATGTTGGCGTACGGCCTAGATACTCACTCATATTTGCTCCGCTAATAGCAAAGGAAAATATCGGATCATCAGTTCGCACCACACCATCGCAATGACGATAATACTCAGTTAATAGCCCCATTGTACTTCTAGAGTGGCGTTTATCATAAATTTGATTCTTACAAAAGCTATAGGTAAATGTCGGCATAATCAAAGTCCCAGCCCTACCTATAACCTCATAAAACGCCCGTACAATTAAGCCTAAAAACTCATCCTTGCCTACTAGCGGCCTACCTAGCGTGATTAGCTCTGTATGCACACAAAGAGTATCGCCATCTTTAATACCAATATCTCTTAAGCAGCGCACCAAATCATCATAGCTATAAATTTTGCTATTAAATTCTAATAATGCTAATGGGGGGGGTTCATTGCATTGCCTTATCTATCATTGCAGCAATCGTCTCAAAACTCTCAAAACACTCATTGATAATAAACTCAGATTTTAGCGGCTTTTTATAACGCTTTTCTATCTCAACTACAAGCATTATAATATCCATACTATCAATAATTCCATCACTTAGTAGATTTTGCATATTTTCATCTACATTTGGTTTGCCAATGGCTACAAATAACTCTTTTATATCTTGCATTTTAATCCTTGTTAATAATTAAATTTTCTTGATTTTTTAGTGTGATTTTTATCACATTTAGGTCTATTTCATAGCAGTCAATCTCTACTAATTCACCTTTATACATTACTCTTGGGCGTGGGATATTAGCAAAAATACCAAGGTCAAATGCTCGCAAAAATCTAGCTATTATATCACTGTGCCAATCTAAATTTAATATAGCACCATTTGGTAATTCTGATTTTTTATGCATTTGAGAGCTTTTTGGGTCATTTGCAACCAGGCATAATGGAGCAAAATCTACATCTACTAACTCACT
>JAFVMP010000016.1 GCA_017506845.1 Campylobacter sp. | reverse complement strand
TCTAAGAGCAAATTTACCTATATCATTTCTAGCTAAATCAATAAGCATTCTATGCTCGCTAAGCTCTTTTTCATCGCTTAAAAGCTCTTTTTTTATACTCTCATCTTCATTGGCATCTACTCCACGCTTTCTTGTACCAGCAATTGGGCTTGTGTGGATTATACCCTTTTTAATCTCTACTACAAGCTCAGGACTACTACCTACTATAATTCCAAATTCACTTGGATAGTAAAACATATATGGGCTAGGATTTTGTATTTTTAAAATTTCATAAAACTCAAGCGGATCAAAATCACTCTCTAGCTCTAAGGTTTTAGATAGAACAACTTGAAATATATCCCCACTTTTTATATATTTTTTAGCAGTTTGGATCATATTTAAATAGTGTTCTTTTTCATTTTTTAAATCACTTTTTATATTGTAGAAGTAGTTTTGATTTTGGATATTTTGAGGTTTTAGATTTTCAAGCTCTTTAAAGTAGATACTATCTCCATAAAAACTATAAATTTTACTTTGTTTATCATAGTGTAAATACGCTTTAGCATCGCTATAATGATATAGTGGAAACTCATAAAGCGTAGGTTTGATATCGCCAATTTTTTCAAATTTATATACTGCTTCATAGCTTAAAATTCCAAAAAGTCCGGCAAAATTTGAGATTTTATTGCCATTTTTAATCCTATCATTTAGCTTAGCAAAATCATCTCCACTTATATATTCGCAATCAATTCCTATAATTGCTTGAGTCTCATCTTCGGCTAGATATGAGCGTGGATATCTGCTTAAAATTTCTCTAAAATATATAGTGGGATCATATAAAAGCATTTTAGCTCCAAAAAGTTTTTTTAAAAAAATATTATACAAAAAATTTTCTTTATCAATCTTAAAATTTAATCTTTTAAAGCTAGTTTTATATTAAGATTATTATAATTTGGTATTAAATTTAAGGTATAAAAATGATTGGCGAATTTAGTTTAATAATGTTTGATAATATGCCTATGATGGCGATAATTACAGCGTTTATTATCTTTGTCTTAATTGGTATGGGAATTGGGTTTGTTAGTGGATTTTTTGGTATTGGTGGTGGTACGATATTGGTTCCAATACTACTAAATTTGGGTTTTGATATTAAAAGTGCAATTGGTATTAGTGTGCTTCAGATGTTTATGGGAGCGTTATTTGGTAGTTATGTGAATTATAAAAATAAAAAATTAGTGCTAAATGATGGGATTATAGTTGGAATTGGAGGGCTTGTTGGAGCGAGTTTTAGTGGGTTAATTGTTGCTAATACACCTAGTATAGTGCTTAAATTAGCTGTGCTTTTTATGCTTTTGGTTGCGATAATTAAATTTTTTAAAGCCGATGTACAAAATACAAATCCAAAAGAGATCTCAAAGCCTATAATGTTTGGTGTAGGAGTATTTGTCGGTGCCATAGCTATATCTGTTGGTCTTGGTGGGGCTTTATTTTTAACTCCGATATTTGTTGGATTTTTAAAAATGGATATTAAAAAGGCAGTATCGATTGGGTTATTTTTTGTAGTATTTAGCTCATTTGCTGGGCTTATTAGTTTGGCAAATGCTGATTTAGTAGATTATAAAACCGGTTTAATGATAGGTATTGGCTCGATAATTGGGGTATATTTTGGTGTTAAAGTTGGCCATAGAGTTGATAAGCAAATTCAAAAAAAATTAGCTTTAGGACTTTATATAATTATGTTTATTTTAATGATAAAAAATATTGTGTTTTAATATAATCTAAGAGTTTTTAACTCTTAGATTATATTAAAAGCCATTTAAAATTTCTATAATCTTATCTATTATTTTAGATTCAAAATTATCTTTAGTTTGGTTTAGGCCATAATCAAAGCTAGATTTTTGACTTTGTAGGTTTAAATTTGTTTGATAATCTTTGCCGTTATGAATAGCGATATATAAAGAGGCTTGAGCATCATAAAAGTACTCACTTTCATAGCCGCCACCAAATCCGCTACCAAAGCCAATTCTTCTAAATCCACCACTACCAAACCCAAATTCCATAAAGTTATTATTTCTAATATCGCTATTTTTGCGTATATAATTTAGAGCTATTTTGATAGCGATATCTGGATTTTTTATAGCTTTTTTATAGCCGTTTTTCTCTAATGCTTGGCTTAAATTTTGCTCAAAATTTGGTGTGAAATTTTGCGAGGCTATGCTAAAGCTTTTGCCTTTTATATTTTCAGTGATAAATACTGGATCTGATGTAGATAGATAGTTGGTTTGTATAGATTTACCACAACCTATAAATGTTAAAGCAATAAGCAAAGAAATAATTATATTTTTCATTAAAATCCTTTAAAATAAACGAGGTATTATACTATTTTTTTTCTATTTTTTGGTTGATAAAATATACTAAAAATAGCACTGTAAAGCTAATTGCAAGCATAACTCCTGAATATATATGAGCTAATTTATAATCTAAAATCTCAACTGCGTCATATATAGCAATACTTGCGACTTTAGTCTCTCCTTCAATGCTTCCACCAATCATTAAAATAACGCCAAATTCACCCAAAGTATGAGCAAAACTAATGATAATTGCACTTAATAAAGATGGTTTTATATTTGGCATTGCTACTTTCAATAGTGTAGTAATTTTGCCTTTGCCAAGACTATAACTAGCTTCAATTAAAGAGTTTGGCAAAGATTTAAATCCAGATAAAATAGGAGCAAACATAAATGGTAAAGAGTAGATGCAACTAGCAATTACAAGGCCAGTAAAGTTAAAAACAAGTCTAATATCAAAATGCTTTTGCATAAATTCGCCCAAAAATGAGTATGGAGATAAAAATATCAATATATAAAATCCAAGCACCGATGGAGGCAATACAAGTGGAAGTGATATAATGCTCTCAATAATTGGCTTTAATTTAAACTCAGACCTAGCTATTATATAAGCAAGAGGCAAACAGATAAAAAATAGTATAAGTGTTGATATAAAAGCTAGTTTAAACGATAGTAAAAATGGTGTCCAGTCAATCATTTGCTAATCTTTAAATTTGATATTTTAGCGCTTAGAGTAATGGTGTCGCCTACTTTTAAATTTCTATTTTGAGTAGTTTGATTTATTTGATAAATTTGATTTGCGTGTTCGCAAGTGATTGTATTATCATTGATGTCTAAAATTGTGGCTAATAGATTGATATTATCATCTAAATTTGAGCTTAAAAATAGCTCTTTTGGTGAGCCAGATCGAACTATTTTGCCATTATTAATCTCATAAATGCGACTTGCAAGTCTATAAATTTCATACCTATCATGACTTACTAAGATTATGCTCATGGAGTATTTTTTGTGAATTTGGATTAAATACTCTTGCAATTTAGTGCGTAAGCTCATATCTAAAGCAGATAACGGCTCATCTAAAAGCAGTATTTTAGGGCGTCTCATAAGCGCTCTAGCTAGTGCTATGCGTTGTTTTTGGCCACCTGAGAGAGTGCTAGGTAGGGCATTTTTAAACTCTAAAAGCTCTATAAACTCCAAAAGTTCAGTAGCAAATTTAAGATCATTATTAGCAAATAGCAGATTTTGAATTACAGTCATATTAGGGAATAGGGCATAATCTTGAAATAGATATCCAATATTTCTTTTTTGAGGTGGTAAAAATATATTTTTATTATAATAAATTTGCTCACCATTACTAATTACTCCGCTATTTGGTTTATCAAAACCAGCTAAGAGTCTTAAAATCGTGCTTTTTCCACTGCCACTTTTGCCATATAAGGCTACAAATTCGCCACTAGCAATCTCAAATTTAACATCAAGATTAAATCCATTAAATGATTTTTGGCAGTGGAAATGGATCATAAATTCGCCTAATTAATCGCTTTATATCCAAATTTAACAAATATATCTTGAGCTGGTTTGCTAAGCAAGTAATCATAAAAATCTTTAGCTAATTTATTTTCTTTACCATGATTTAAGATTACCATTGCTTGGTCTATACTAGTATGAAGTGAGCCATCTAAAATAGCATAATTTGTATATTGTAGCATCTGTTCAGCCTTTAAAGCACTAGCTGCGACAAAACCGATATCTCCAGCTTTTATAGTTTGATTTAGAGCATCACCTATGCTATTTGCTTCAATGATTTTATGCTTAATCTCATCATAAATTCCAGCATTTTTAAATGCTTCTATCGTGGCAGCTCCGTATGGGGCGGTTTTTGGGTTGGCTATTATTATTGTTTTTATATCTTTGTTTTTTAATGAGTTTAGGCTTGGTTCATAGCCTCTAACGCTCAAAATAGCCACGCTTCCACTAGTATAAATAACAGGTTTATCAAGAGCAAAACCATCTTTATATAATACATCAGCAAAATCTATATTTGCGCTTAAAAATAGATCAAATGGCGCTCCATTTTTGATTTGGGCTACTAATTTACCGCTTGAGCCTAGCGTTATGTTGATTTTAGCATCTGGGTGAAGTTTGATAAATTCGCTTTTTATCTCTTCTAAGACATGGGCTGTATTTGCCGCTGCGGCTATATTGAGTGTTGAAGCAAAAGAGCAAACCACAAAAGCTAAAAGTAGAAAAATTGATCTCATATTTATTCCTAATATTATAAATTTATATTTATAATTATATGAAAAAATAGTAAATAAATGGATATTTATAAATATAAATTATATATTTATATTTTAAAAAGTTAGCAATTACTCTTGCTTGGCTAATACCAAGCAAGTAATAAACTAAGCCTGTGTCGCTATGATAATTTGACTAGCTTTGATAAATAGCTCAACTTCATCACCAACATTAATTCTCATATCTTGAGCTGATTCATTTGTTAGGGTTGCATAGATTAGTTTATTGTCTCCTACATCTATGGCAATTTGTGCATTTACTGCGCCTATTGTAGCTTTTGCTACTTTGCCTTTTAGCTTATTTGATGCAGAAATTTTAAGTTCATTATCATCGCTTTTAGCTAAAATTACGCTTGAAGCTTTAAAGATAAATAAAACCTCTTTTCCAACTTCTAAATTTAACTCTTTTTGGCTATCTATTGTGATTATAGATTTTAGCAATGTTCCATCACTTAATTTAGCTGTGATTTGTGCATTTACTGCGCCGATATTTATATCTGTGATTGTAGCTTGAAGTTGATTTTTAGCGCTTAACTTCATATTGTTCCTTTTTAAATTATTTATGGCGTGAATATCTGGATTGCTACAGATTTCATCTAATAAATTATTTTGAATTTTTAAAATCGCCTCATACATATCTATAATATCTTTTGCATATGCACTAAGCTCGCTACCACTATTTTTTCTTTTGCCATTTACTCTAGCAATTAATGGCTCTTTGGCTTTGGAGTTGATTAGATCTAGGCAGTCCCAGGCATTTTTATATGATATATCTACTGCAGCTGCAGCTCTAGTGATGCTTTTGGTCTCATCTAGGGCTTTTAGAAGTTTGATATGTTTTGGCAAAAGGGCTACTTCATCATCTAAAAATAGCTCAAGATTTATCCTAGCTTTCATAAAAACCTCTTTTAAATTTATTTTTCTTTGGCGTATTATAATATTTTATTATTAAAATTGGGTTTATATTTGAAAAAAATAAAAATAAAATATAGTAAATTTTATAATTCATACTAACTTAAGTTTGAGCTGATATAATATTACCCTTTTAAATTTATGAGGTAATATTATGGCTAGGATTTTTTTGGCTAGTTTTATATTTTTAATTAGCTGTTTTGCTGATGATATTGATTCATTTGAAGATGAGTATGCTACTAGCAGTTTTGATCCGCTTAGTGGATATAATAGGGTTATGACCGAGTTTAATCATGTTGTATATCAAAATATCTTAATACCGACATTTAAAGGCTATGATTATATAATGCCAGATCCAGCTCAAGATGCTATAAGTAATTTTTTTGATAATTTAATGTTTCCAATTAGGCTAGTTAATAATCTTTTGCAGTTTAAATTTGCAGCAGCTGGAGAGGAGACACTCAGATTTATTGCTAATACTATAATTGGTTTTGGCGGGATTAGCGATGCTGCAACCAATGTTTATGGGCTTAAAAAACATGATGAAGACTTTGGACAGACGCTAGGATATTGGGGAATTGGTAGCGGTTTTCCTATAGTATTGCCTATTTTAGGACAGACAAATTTGCGTGATTTAGTCGGTATGGGCGGAGATTTTTTCATAAATCCATTAACCTATACAAATGAAGTTTTCACGGATGATGGTCATAAATATTTTCACCTAAATTTAGCTGTAAAATCATGGCAGATAATCAATGATGGCTCTATGGATCCAGAGTTGTATAATAAATTAACTAGTGGCGCAATTGATCTATATTCATTTATTAAAGATGGATATGAACAACGCAGAAATGCACAAATTCAGGAGTAAGGTATGAGAAAAGTTTTTATTTTATTGTTTTTAATTTGCTCAATATCTTTTGGTATAGAGCTTAAAAGTAT
>JAFVMP010000177.1 GCA_017506845.1 Campylobacter sp. | reverse complement strand
TGCTTTATATCATTTTCTAATGGCTGGCCTTTTGATGAAAATATTATCTCATTGTTTGTGATTGTGATTTTAACAAATTTATCATCTGAATATTTTAGAGCATTATCAATTATATTTTTGCATGCAATTGCTAAAAGTTTAAAATCTGCTTTTATAGTAGCATCATCTATGGCCTCAATTCCTACACTAGACTCTTCAGCCATAGCAATATCTATAGCTTCATCTATTACATCTCTTACTTTACAAGGTTTTAATTCTCCTATTAATCTAGAAGTAGCACGCTCTACAGCTGCAAATTCATTTATTAAGCTCTCTAATCTTTCAAATACATCTATCAAACGCTCTTGATTTTTATTTTTTTGAATCATCTCAGCAGTAATTCTACCTTTAGTAATTGGCGTTTTTAACTCATGCATTATATTGCGTAAAAAGAGTTGACGGCTATTATTTAAATTTTTAATCTGGCTAACAGCATCATAAAAAGCACTTGCTACTTGACTGATCTCATCATTTCCAGTAGCGACATTTTTGATCTCTAAATCCCCTTGAGCAAATTTATCAATCTGGCGTTTTAACTTTCCAAGTGGCATAATCTTACGAATAATAAATATATATGTAAGCAAGATAATTCCAGCTACAAAAGCAAAGATAATCTGAATAATTATATATCTATATGGCTGATATGCTGTATCTATAAGAAGTAGAGTATTGTCATCTTTGGTAACTTTTAAATAGTTTTTTTTCTCATAAAATAATATCGCGCTTGATCCTAATTCAGTAGTAATCTCTTCTAAGATTACAGCTTGATTTAGTATTTTTTCTTTTTTTTCTATATTATCTATTTGGGGCATATATAAATTTGAGACCTGTTCTTGATACTCATCTTCATTAATTAACTCATTTAAATGAAGCAAAGTAGCCCTAGCTACAATAGAGTATTTGGTATTTAATTCTCTTGCGTAATTGGCCTTATCATACTCTATAAGCCATAAAAATGCTATTCCTATAGCCCCAATTCCAAGGGCGAAAATAAGCGTAATGGTATAAAAAATTGATGAAAATCTCATTTTGCCCTTTTTGGTTTTAATTTATTGTTCTAGCTTGTAGCCTACGCCTCTAATAGCGTGGATATATTTTGGCTCTTTTGGATTTTCGCCTATTTTGGTGCGAATACGACCTATGATAACATCTATACTTTTATTTGTACTATCTTCATTTATGGAGTTGCAATTATAAATTAACTCTTCACGACTTATAGCACCACCTTCTTTTTTAATTAAATATCTTAAGATATCATACTCAGCAACTGTAAGTTGAAGTGGTTCGCCTTTTAGAGTAATAATATGGCGAAAATCATCACATACTAGATCTTTTGGAGCTGGAGATATCTCTTGCATTGTGATACTTTGGCGGCGTAAATGGCTTTTGATTCTAGCTAGAAGCTCTTGAGGGTTATATGGTTTTGGCAAGTAATCATCTGCGCCAAATTCAAATGCATTTATCTTATCGCTTATATCATGTCTAGCGCTTGAGATAATGATAGGAATTGTATGCTTGGTGCGTATCTCTTTGCAAACCTCAAGCCCATCAATACCTGGCAAGGTAAGATCTAAAATAACTAGATCAAATTTACTTGTATTAAGAGTAGAAAGGCCAAGATATGGATCATCACATATCTTAACCTCTATCTCAAATTGCTCTAAATATTCGCTTAATATCTCTGCAAGTTCAAAATCATCTTCAATCATTAGAATCTTTATCATGTATCTGCCTTATAAATTTGAGCTGATTATAGCCAAAAATAGCTATTATTTCAATACAAGCCCCATTAAAATTCCAGCTCTATTTATCCAGATTATTGGTTTTCTTTTTGATGCTTTTGACGCTTTTATCTCTTGGCTAAATTCATTAATGTTATTTATAATCTTCTCATTTACTTGAATAATTATATCACCACTTTCAAAGCCTGTATGTGCAGCATTTGAACCATCTTTGACATCTGTGATTAATATACCTTTTATCTCTTGAGGTATTTTGTATTTATATTTTATCTCTTCACTTAAATTTTGCACGCTTAAGCCATCAATGCTTAAATTTTCAGCTGTATTACCAGTAACATCTGTATCAGCTAGCTGGAGTTTAGTAGAGTAGATTTTTCCTGCTCTTTCATATTCTAAATTAATCTTTGTATTTGGCGAGTATGCACCAATTATATTTTTTAAATCATTTGCACTTTTTATGATTTTATTATCTACTTTGATGATAAGGTCGCCTCTTTGAAGGCCGGCTTTACTAGCTGGATAGTCTTTTTCTACATTAGTAATTAATGCGCCTTCTTTATTATTATATATCTCTTTTTGGTCTTTTGTTAAATTTGCAATCATCACACCAATGTAGCCACGAGTTATCTTTCCATCGCTAATTAGCTTTTGAGCTATTGTTTTTACCATATTTGATGGAATGGCAAATCCTATTCCATTATTGCCTCCACTTCGGCTAAGAATAGCTGAGTTTATACCAACTAAGGCACCACGGCTATCTATTAAAGCGCCGCCACTATTTCCAGGATTTATACTAGCATCTGTTTGGATAAAATCTTCATATTGATTTAATCCAATATTATCTTTATTTAATCCACTTATTATTCCGCTTGTGATACTTCCACCTACGCCAAAAGGATTACCAATAGCAAATACTACATCGCCTTCAAGAAGCTTAGAACTATCAGCAAAATATGCTGGTTCTAGGTTTTTAGCATCTATTTTTATAATTGCTAAATCTGTTTTTGGGTCTGAGCCAATTATTTTAGCTTTATACTCTTTTGAATTATCTAACATTGATACTATAATCTCATCGCTATCTTCTATTACATGATAATTTGTAACTATATAACCATCGCTAGAGATGATTACACCTGAACCAAGAGATGAGCTTTTTTTGCTTCTTTGTTCTGGAATATTAAAACCAAAACCAAAAAATTCTTTAAAAAATGGATCATTCATTAGACTATTTAGATTATTTTTTACCTTTGTAGTTTTGGTTGTTGATATATTTACAACTGTCTGTTTTGCTTTTTGAATTGAACTATTATATGATAGGATTGAGTTTTGGTCTATAGTTGGATTTATACGGTTAAAATTTGGGTTTGCATCACGAAATTCTACATTAGCACCAAAAATCGTTGAGGCTGCTATAAGTGATATTAATGTTATTTTTTTCATATTTATTCCCCTTTAAAAAGTTGCTTTGGATTATATTATGTAGGGATAAATATAAATTTAATATTTATACAAATGAATTTAAATAAGTTGATTGACACTAGCTCAACTTTTATGATATAATATATATAAAAAGATATAAGTGGAGATATATAATGAGTAATAGTTTGTATGAAACTTTAGGCATTTCTAAGGGCGCTAGCAGCGATGAGATTAAAAAGGCTTATAGAAAGTTAGCTAGGCAGTATCATCCTGATATTAATAAAGAACCAGGTGCAGAAGAGAAATTTAAAGAGATTAATGCGGCTTATGAAATTTTAAGTGATGAGACTAAGCGTAGGCAGTATGATCAATACGGCGATAGTATGTTTGGCGGACAGAGTTTCCATGATTTTTCTAGAGCAAATTTTGGTGGCAATGCGGATATAAATGATATTTTAAATCAAATTTTTGGCAATTTTGGTGGATCTGGGCGATCTAGTAGAGGGTTTGGTGGGTTTAACTCAGCTAGTTTTGGTGGATTTGATGGTTTTGATCAAGGATTTGGGCAAAATTTAGATATTCAAGCTAGGATAAATATTTCATTTGAACTAGCTGTAAATGGCGGTGATTATGAGTTTAGTATAAATGGCGAAAAGATTAAAATCAAAATTCCAGCTGGATTAAATAGCGGTGAGAAGCTGCGCGCTAGAAATAAAGGTAAAAGTGCTGGTAATTATAGAGGAGATCTAATCATTACTGTAAATATAGAAGAGGATAAGGAGTATAAAAGAGATGGCGATGATCTATATAAAAATTTAGATTTAACTCTTAAAACTGCTCTTTTTGGTGATAAAATTGATGTGAAGACATTTAAAAAAGATGTATCAATCAAAATACCGCCTAATACTAAAAATGGTCAAAAAATTAGATTAAAAGGTTATGGTGTAAAAAATAGAAAAAGCAACATCTATGGCGATATGTATTTAGTTACTAATATAATTTTACCAGATATTGAGCGGATTGATCCACAATTAAGAGATATGTTGCAAAGCAAACTATAAAGGAGATGGTATGAGAGATTATGAAGAGCCAGTCTATCTAATAAGCGTAGTAGCAAAGGTTTTAAGTATCCACCCCCAAACTCTAAGACAATATGAAAGAGAGGGATTAGTAGAGCCTAGCAGAACTGAAGGCAAGATGAGACTTTATAGCGAAAAAGATCTTGATAGGATTAAGATGATTTTAAGACTTACTAGAGATTTAGGTGTAAATTTAGCAGGTGTTGATGTGATTTTGCGCTTAAAACAAAGACTTGAAGAGTATGAAGCTGTAATAGAGGAGTTAAGGGCAAATATAAAAACACAAAATAAAGGTTCGCTAGTCAAGCGTGGTAGTAGTTTTGATTTAATATTTGTAAATGATAAAAAGTAGACAAAATGGATAATATCATATATATATTTGTAATAACAGCTGGTTGTGCTATTTTATTTAATCTTATATTTCGCAGATATGGAATCCCAACTATTATAGGTTATATTGCTACAGGAATCTTTATCTCGCAACTTTTTGGGCTAAAAAATAATCATGATTTAAGTTTTGTAGCTGAATTTGGGATTGTATTTTTGATGTTTACTATTGGGCTTGAGTTTAGTATCAAGCATTTAATGTCAATGAAAAAATATGTATTTATGTATGGCCCTATTCAAGTATTTGCTACTGGTTTTGCATGTAGTATTTTATCGGTTTATATATTTGATATAGATATTAAAAGCGCTATTATTATAGGCTTTGCATTATCTCTTAGTTCCACAGCAATAGTTTTAAAAACATTAAATGATAATGGACATATATCAAAGCGTTATGGACGCAAGGTACTTGGAATGTTATTGTTTCAAGATATAGCAGTTATTCCTTTGCTTTTAATGATAGATATATTTAATGTAAAAGATGGCGCTGTAAGCTCTTTGATATTTACATCTATGGTTAGTGCTGTAATATTAATTGTAATATTATATTTTATTGGTAAGTATATATTAAGTCGTGTTTTATATTTAGTAGTGAGTGCAAATTCAAAAGAGATATTTATAACCACTATTTTATTTACGGTTATTGGCTCTAGCTTTTTAGCGCACTATTTTGGATTTAGTTATTCGCTTGGAGCATTTATTGCTGGTATGCTAATAGCTGAAACACAGTATAAGCATCAGATTGAGACAGACCTTATACCTTTTAGAGATCTTCTTTTGGGTCTATTTTTTATAACAGTTGGTATGCAGATAAACTTTAATGTAATTGCTAATAATCTTTTTATAATTGCTTTAGTTTTGATTACTGTTTTAATAATTAAAGCTTTGATTATTTATCTATTCTTAATGATATCAACTAGAAAAAAAGTCGCATTAAAAGCAGCGCTAAGCTTAGCTCAAGTTGGAGAGTTTGCTCTAGCTATATTTACATTATTATCTGTAAAAGGTATGGCTAATGATAAAACATTGCAGATTTTAACTGCTGTAGTAGTTATATCTATGGTTCTTACTCCATTTATCTTAAAAAATGTGAGCAAAATCGCCGATAGCATGGAAGAGCAAGATGAGCTAATGCAAGCAGTTGTAACTACAAAAGAACAAGATGAGATAGAAGAGCTTGTAAATATAGATATTCCAGAGTATAAAAACCATTTTGTAGTATGTGGATATGGCAAGCTTGGTCGTGAAATAGTAAGGCAATTAAAGGCTAAAGGTTGTTCATATATAGCACTTGAAAATGATTTAAATTTAGTAGAGCGTGGTAAGAATAGTAGTGATAATGTATATTATGGAAATGCTATTCAAAAAACTACTTTAGAAAAAGCTCATATTAAAAATTGTATAGCTACAATAATCGCTGTTAGCAATGAACAAAAATCAGAGTTAATAGCAAACTCTATAAAAAATCTAGGGTATGATGTAAATACTATCATAAGATTTGCTGATACTATAGAGAAGGGGCTTTACACTGATTTTGGAGATAAATTTTACTTAGTCAAAGAGAGAGAAGCTGTGGCTAAAGCTATTATTAGTAAGGCTTTAAAGTGCAAAATAAATAATGACTTAAATCAAGGATAATTATGGATAATTCGTTGATTATATTTGGAGGATTATTTATCCTTAGTGTTTTATTTAGCAAAATATCTGATAAATATGGAGTTCCAGCACTGCTTATGTTTTTAGCAATTGGTATGCTAGCAGGTAGCGATGGACTTATAGGACTTGAATTTGATAATGCCAAAATAGCTGAAAATGTAGGAACTATAGCGCTTATATATATACTGTTTTCTGGTGGATTTAATACCAATTATAAATCAATAAAACCTATTTTTAAAAGTGGTATAGTATTGGCAACTTTTGGGGTTGTTATCTCAGCTGTGATTACTGGAGTATTTGCTTATTATATAATTGGCTTTTCTATGCTTGAGTCGTTACTATTTGGTGCAATTATTAGCTCGACTGATGCAGCAGCAGTATTTTCTATTATGCGTTCAACTAAGCTTAAAAATAATCTTGCTTCGCTACTTGAGTTTGAAAGTGGTAGTAATGATCCGATGGCTATCTTTTTAACTATTACTCTACTTGGACTTCTTACAGCTACTACAGTTATAGATCCATACACAATGAGTATCAAGCTTATACTTGAGTTTATCCTTGGTGGCACAATGGGTTATGTATTTGGTATTATAATTCCAAGCCTTATAAATAGAGTAAAGCTAGGCTCTTGGGGGTTATATCCAGTGCTTTTAATAGCTTTGGTTGCTGTGCTTTTTGGTTTGACAGAAAAGATTGGCGGTAATGGATATATTGCAGTATATGTAGCTGGAATTATCGCTAATAAAAAGGAGTTTTTGTATAAAAAGAATTTAACTGGTTTCTTTGATGGAATAGCTTGGATGATGCAGATATTCATCTTCCTTACACTTGGGCTTTTGGTCTTTCCTAGCGAACTACCTCATGTTGCTATGATTAGTATTTTAATGTCGCTTGTTGTTATGTTTATTTCAAGACCTATTAGTGTATTTATGTCTACTATATTTTCTAAATATAATTTAAAAGAGAAGTGCTTTATCTCATGGGTTGGTCTTAGAGGAGTTGTTCCTATTATTTTGGCTACATATCCTCTCTCGGCTGAGCTAGAAAATGGTCAGATGATATTTAACATTATATTTTTTATGGTATTAATATCGGTTTTAACTCAAGGCACAACGCTTAATAAAAGTGGAAAAATATTTGGAGTAATTGAATCGCCAAAATCTACAATCCCAAATATGCCTAGTAGCCCAATATCATATTCAGATATTAAGCAGTATAAAATTGGCGAATCTTCTAAAGTGATTGGTAAAAATTTAACCGAGCTTGGTTTACCAGATGATTTTTTAATCATTTTAGCAAAACGAAATGGTGAGCTTATAAAAGTTAGTGGTTCGTTTGAATTTATGCAAAATGATATTTTGCTTATTTTGTGTAATAGTGAGCTTAGATATCAAAAGATTATTAGAATTTATGAGTTATAAGGTTTGATTTGGAATTAGAAATTTGGATATTTATACTTCTATTTTTTGTAGCATTTTTTAGTGGATTTATAGATGCAATTGCTGGGGGTGGAGGGCTAATTACCATCCCAGCATTAATAGCAGTTGGTATCCCAGAGCATGTAGCACTAGCTACAAATAAACTGCAAGCCACATTTGGTAGTTTTACGGCAGCAGCAAATTTTACACATAAAAAGATGGTAAATTTTAACTCTCTTTGGCGCGGAATTATATGGACTTTTGTAGGTGCAGTGTGTGGGACTTGGTCAGTGCTATTGCTTGATGCAACGGTTATAAAGTATCTTATTCCAATTTGTTTAGTAGCAATTTTGATTTATACAATTTTTAGTCCAAATCTTGGTGAAATAGATAAAGAAAAAAGAATGAGCGAGAGCTTATTTTATACTATTTTTGGTTTATCTATTGGATTTTATGATGGATTTATAGGGCCTGGAACCGGATCATTTTGGATGTTTGCTTTTGCTAGTTTGCTTGGTTTGAATTTAAAAACCGCAGTAGCAAATACTAAAATATTAAATTTTACTTCTAATATCGTATCTTTAGCCGTATTTATTGGAGGTGGGCAAATTCTATGGCTACTTGGAATAGTTATGGGTTTTGGCCAAATGATTGGAGCATATTTTGGATCGCATATGGTAATTAAAAAGGAGATTAAATTTATAAAAGTTATCTTTTTAACTGTGGTAAGTTTAACTATTGTTAAGATTATTTATGATCTATTTATTAAATAAAATTTAGAATAAAATAACCAAAAATAGATATTTAAATTGATTTTTTAATTTGTGCTTAATCTAAATTAAGATATAATTACCGCAAATTTTTTCAAAAGGCGCTTTTCTATGAAAGATCTGTTTCTCTTTTCAAATTTGATCGTTAATGATCATAGCTTTACGTACCTTTTTCACATTATTTTAGTTGCGATTATAGTGCTAATTGTTGCTAAAATGGCTACTAGCTCGATGCAGCTTGTACCTCGTGGTACTCAAAATTTACTTGAGGCATATTTAGAAGGTATCGTATCAATGGGTCGTGATGTAATGGGTAGTGATGAGCTTGCTAGAAAGTATCTACCACTAGTAGCTACAATTGGTTTAATTGTTTTAACAAGTAATCTAATTGGTATAATTCCTGGCTTTGAAGCTCCTAGTTCTAGCTTGAATCTAACTCTTTGTTTGGCTCTTTGTGTGTTTATATATTACAACTTTGAAGGTATTCGCACTCAAGGTGTGATTAAATATTTTGCTCACTTTATGGGACCAAATAAATTTCTTGCTCCTTTAATGTTTCCTATCGAGATCGTATCTCATCTATCTCGTATAGTTTCATTATCATTTAGGCTTTTTGGAAATATTAAAGGCGATGATCTATTCTTGATGGTTGTTCTTAGTCTTGCTCCGTGGGTTGCTCCACTTCCAGCATTTGCATTACTAACATTTATGGCATTGCTACAAACATTTATCTTTATGATTTTAACATATGTTTATTTAGCTGGTGCTGTAGTAGTATCTGAAGAGCATTAATTTTTTGGTATATATTTTAAATTTTATTCTAGGTGCGTCGTGGGCAGTTGCTATTGTCGGCGCACTATTTTTTATCTATCATTTTTATTTTTTAGGACTTTTTCTTAGTGGTTTGATTGGGGCTAGTTTTGGTCTTATTTTAGCTTTGATATCATATCTGTTATTAAGGATTTTAAATAGTGATCAAGTATGCAATTAGCGATCCTAAATTTTATTCAAATTTGGATTATGCTTTTAATAATTTTATTAGATTAAAAGAGGCTAATATGCTACTATTTAGAGATAAAAACTCTAATAACTATGATAAAACAGCTCAAGAGTTTATTAAATTTAGATCTCATAATAGAAAATTTTTACTTCAAAATGATATCGATTTGGCTTGCAAACTTGACTTTGACGGTATTCATTTTAGCTCAAATTTTATTCATTTATTAAAAGATACTCCATCAAATTTAATAAAAATAGCCAGTACGCACAATATTAAAGAGATAGAATTAGCCAATCAATATGGAGCCGATTTTATCACATTTAGTCCGATTTTTGCTACACCAAATAAGGGCCAACAAATATATGCGTACTGATATCGGCAAAGCCATTGACGAAGCTTAATTTCCGCAAGAACAAGAAAGGATACGAGGTAAAAGAATGAACAGATTTTTTAAGAATATGATGACAGGCCTGGCAGGTCTGACCATCGCAGCTGTGCTGCTGGCAACACCCCTGACTGCTGATGCGACCCGCGTTCTGGGCAGCCAGAGCAACGGTTCCACCGCAACCCAGACTACTACCACTACGGAGGCTAATACACAGGAAACTGCTGCTGCCGCAGAGCTGATCGGCAACGGTACTGTAACTGCTGACAGCGTACGTGTTCGTAAAGATGCATCCACCAATTCTGATGTTGTCGGCAAGGCAACTCAGGGTACCAGTGTAGGTGTTACCGGTGAAAAGAACGACAGCTCCAATATGCTCTGGTACGCAGTAACCTTTACCAGCGATGGCAAGACCATCAACGGTTATATCAGAAGCGACTTAATGTCCTATGAAGCTATTGAAGTGGTTCCCGAAGAAACTGCTCCTGTAGAAGAAACTCCCGCAGAAGATACATCTGCTCCCGAAGAAC